>CAYLXY010000326.1:0-2806 GCA_964387405.1 uncultured Clostridiaceae bacterium | reverse complement strand
TATAAACACCAATATTGATACAACCCAAACCTCTTGATTTCAAGGGGTTTTGTTGCGTCTAGGGATAAAATTAATAAATAATAATGAGTATTCAACCCCCTTTATGCCAAATTGTGAACACGGGTGTGCAGATTTTGCTAGGTGTGTGCACCTTTTAGCGATAAGATTAAAGTTGTATATCAACAATGAAGGAGAGCAATGGGGTAAGATAACTGGACTTTATAAAAGTAAAGGATAATCCTTTTTTTAGAAAGAATTATTTGTCGAATCTGTGGAAGTGCATTGGATTTGAACATAAATTTTGACTGGCTTTTTTTATTGTTAAATAGCTGGTATAATATAGATAATAGAGGAATAAACAAGACCTAATTAAGAGATTGTTTTTTCAAAAAGGAGGTTTATCCATGCTTAATATAGGAATATGTGATGATATGTTAGATCAATTAGAAGTTATAAGGAATTACATAAATGAATATATAGAATTCAATTCTATTGATGCACAAGTTCAAGACTTTACCAATCCAGATGCATTACTAAGAGTATGTGAAACAGAAAGATTTCATATTTATATATTGGATATTGTTATGCCTATGATAAATGGGATTGAACTTGGTAAAGAAATTCGTCGAATTGATAGACAAGCTCAAATTATCTATGCTTCAACTGAGAAGTCTTTTGCACTGGATTCATTCTCTGCAAATCCGATCAACTACCTTATAAAACCTATTGATAAGTCCCAATTGTTTGAAACTCTAGATCTTGCAATATCTAGGGTCAATACTGATGAGGAAGAAATTATAACACTGAAAACCAAAGAAGGAATCCGTGTAGTAAAATTGTCTTCAATTATTTATTGTGAATATACTAAGCATTTTGTTCGATATAGTTTTATGGGTGGAGAAACTATAAATACCCTTACAATAAAGGAGCGTTTTTCTCAGCATACAGAATCACTTCTTGTAAATAAAAGATTTATCCAGCCCCATAGTGCTTTTGTAGTTAATATGACCAAGGTAGAAAAATTTTTAAAAGATGGATTTGTAATGAGGGGAGGAGGAATAGTACCTATTCCTTTGAAAAAATACCCTATTGTTAGAGAAAAATACATGGACTATTTGTTAGATCAGGAGGGAAATTAATGGATATATTAATTCCTCATTTTGTTCGTGGTCTAGTATCATCTATTATGAATACTTTTCTTATGCTTTCACTTTTACAGCCAAAGTATGGGAAAAGAGTTGCTAATCTAACAATGTTAGGAATAATGATTGTTAATTTAGCAGCAGCATTATTTTCTTACATAAATAATGATTTGTCATTGCTTATGAAATTGAACATTGTTATATTTACCATAACTTGTTTTTTGATACGTCCCTTATTTAAAGACAGTTTTATGCAGTGGTTATTTAGCTATATAACAGTAATAAACATAGCAATATGCATTGTGATTCTTAGTTTTTCAATTTCAAGATTTATGCCATTTCCAATATACGCCAATACCTTGATCAGATTTATATTGTATTCTTTAGTTATTTTTATTATACGCAGATATTTTCGATCACAATATAGAGAAATGGTAACTCGCTGGAATGTGTTTTTCTTTGTAGCATTAAGTATTTTTATTACTTTTGGGTATTATCTCACCCGAGGTGATGACATAATTCAGACACTTATTGATCAAAAAGTCCAACTTAATTTACTAGTAATGATAACATTGTCTGTTTACATATCTTTATTTCAATTAATTAAGACAATTTTTTTAGAATATAAGTTGAGAGAAGACAATTTACTTATGAAAAGCAATCAAGACTTACTCTACCTATCGGCATCGGATATGGGGGATAAAATCAAACTTTCAAATGAAATCCAAGCCCAAAATAGCATATCTAATCATGATCGCAGGCACTTTAATAATACACTATTGGCGCTATTAAAAGATAATATGATTGAAGAAGCCATTGGATTTCTAAATAAACAATCAAATATAGAGTTAGCTGAGGTTAAAAAATATTGTGAAAATACAGTGGTTAATGCAGCCGTATCATATTATATAGGAGAAGCAGAAGGTAAGGGTATAGTCACTGAAGTTAATATAGACATTCCCAATGAATTATCAGTAGATTCTATGGAACTTGCACTGGTTATTTCCAATCTTTTAGAAAATGCTATAAATGCCTGCCAAGCTTTGGAAGATGAAAGAAAGCCAAAAATTTCCTTTGTCTGCCGTAATGTAGGAAGATTGGTAGTAGAGATAATTAATCCTTGCAAAGGATCAATTATCTTAGATGAAAAAGGATACCCTATGACTAAGGAAAGCAATCATGGCATAGGAACAAAAAGCGTATTAGCATTTGCAGAAAAAAATGAATCAGAGCTTCTATATGAAATTAAAGAAGAGATATTTTCAGTAAGAATGATAATATAAAACAAAGAAAATCATTTTGTCAAGAGATATTTTTGCATAAAGATAGTCTTTTAAGCTTAAAAACGAGTCTTTTAAGCATAAAGGCTCTTTTTTTTTGTGTTTTTGTTATTATGTAAGTATAAATATTATAAAAGAAAGGTAGTGAGGCTTATGTCAGAGGGGAGGAAAAGAAGGAGCGAAGATTTGCCTCTTATGGCGCCAAATGCAGATGGCAATATATGGCCCAAGCAATCTTGCCCAGCCTTTGAAGCAAGGGAGGGAGCTTTAGTGGACCTACATCAATGCTGGTATTGTAGATACGCAGATTTTCATTTGGATAAGCCCAGGGCTTTGGAGGTGGGAGTTTGTAATTGGCCAAGAAAGGTAATGAAATAAAGAATG
>CAYLXY010000325.1:0-2818 GCA_964387405.1 uncultured Clostridiaceae bacterium | reverse complement strand
CACATGATATGAATTTAAATGACTTCCTTATTGAATGGGATGAAATGAGGAAAAAGCATTATAATGGAGAGATTTCTGATGAGGAATTTGAAGATTGGAAATTGTCTTATCCTAAAAAATCTAGATTTTAAAAATAAATATACACACAAAAACACCATAGAATCTTATTCAGATCTCTATGGTGTTCTTCTTTGTAAGCCACTTGGCATTATTTATTAAATTATTCTAAAAAACTTTTTTACCCAATTTCGTTCCAGTTGAGGATTTTTAATCCCTGTAAGCACTGGTTTTATAAGCTTTTATCTTTATTTCTAACTATTCCCACTCAATAGTAGCCGGTGGTTTACTAGTTATATCATAAACTACCCTATTTACTTCCTTAACTTCATCTGTTATTCTTGTTGAAATTTTTTCTAATATTTCTAATGGTATGGGGTACCATTGACCTTTCATACCATCTTTAGATGTTACTCCTCTTAAAGCTATTGTATGAAGATAAGTTCTTTTTCCATCTAATACTCCTACAGATTGTATGTTTGGTAATACTGCAAAGTATTGCCATATATCTAAGTTTGCCTTTTTAACTTCTTCTCTAAAGATATAATCTGCTTCTTTTACTATATTTATTTTTTCCTTAGTAAGTTCTCCCAATACCCTTATTCCAAGACCTGGTCCTGGGAATGGTTGTCTATCTACTATTTCTGAGCTTATTCCTAATGCCCTTCCTAGTTCTCTTACATCTTCCTTAAATAACTCTCTTAAGGGCTCTATTAATTCAAAGTCTACATCTTCAGGTAATCCACCTACATTATGATGACTTTTTATTGCTACTTTACCATCTTCTTGTACTGATTCTATTACGTCTGATTTAATAGTTCCTTGAATTAAATAATCTATATTTTCTAACTTCCTTTGTTCTTCTTCAAATACTCTAATAAATTCTTCTCCGATAATTTTTCTTTTTTCTTCTGGATCTGTTATTCCTTTTAGTTTTCCTAAAAATCTATCTTCAGCATCAACTACTATTAGATTCATTTTAAATTCATCTTTAAAAATTTTCTCTACTTCTTCTCGTTCATTTTTTCTTAATAGTCCATGATCTACAAATACACAAACTAAATTATCTCCTATAGCTTTGTGAACTAGAACTGCTGCTACTGAAGAATCTACTCCACCAGATAGGGCACAGATTGCTTTTTTATCCCCTACCGTATTTTTTATTTTTTCTATTTCTTTATCTATATATGTTTTGAAATCCTTTGTTTCCTTCATAAACTTCATCCCCTTTTTATCCACTTATACTATAGTTAGGCGCTTCCTTTGTAATTATTATATCATGAGGATGACTTTCTCTTAAACCTGCTCCCGTAATACGTACAAATTTACCATCTTCCTGCAAATCCTTTGTTGTTGCAGTTCCACAATAACCCATACTTGCCCTTAATCCACCTATTAATTGATATATTGTGTCCCTTACATGTCCTTTATAAGGTACTTTACCTTCTACACCTTCTGGAACTAGTTTTCTACCATCTTCTTGGAAGTAACGATCTTTACTTCCTTTTTCCATTGAAGCAATAGATCCCATACCTCTATACACTTTAAAGCTTCTACCATTGAATATAATAGTCTCGCCTGGGCTTTCTTCTGTTCCAGCAAATAAAGAGCCTATCATAATAACACTGGCACCTGCTGCAATAGCCTTTGGTATATCTCCTGAATATTTAATACCTCCATCTGCAATAACTGGTATTCCATATTCTTTTGCTACCTTTGCACAATCATAAACAGCTGTGATTTGCGGTACTCCTATTCCAGCAACTACTCTAGTTGTACATATGGAACCTGGTCCTATACCAACTTTAATAGCGTCAACCCCTGCTTCTATTAATTCTCTTGTAGCTTCTCCTGTAGCAACGTTTCCTGCAACAACTTGAAGATCTTTATATTTTTCTTTAACTTTTCTAATAACTTCAATTACTCCTCTAGAATGTCCATGAGCAGTGTCTATAACAACAACATCTACTTTGGCCTCATACAAGGCTTCTATTCTTTCCATTATATCCTTTGATACCCCAACAGCAGCCCCTGCTAATAATCTTCCATTACTGTCCTTTGAAGAGTTAGGAAACTGTATTGCTTTTTCTATATCTTTAATGGTAATTAAACCCTTTAACATACCTTTTCCATCTACTATAGGCAATTTTTCTATTTTATGAGCCATAAGTATATCTTTAGCTTCATCCATAGTTATTCCTTCTCTTGCAGTAACTAAATTATCTTTTGTCATTGCATCATATATTTTCTTTTTATAATTGGTTTCAAATCTAATATCTCTATTGGTAATAATTCCTATAAGTTTGCCATCTTCTTCGATAATTGGTACTCCAGAAATCCTATACCTTGCCATTAACTCTAAGGCATCTTCTACTAAATGGTCTGCAGATAAAAAAAATGGGTCTACTATAACACCATGTTCACTTCTTTTTACCTTGTCCACTTCTAAGGCTTGTTCTTCTATAGACATATTCTTATGAATAATCCCGATTCCACCTTCTCTTGCCATAGAAATAGCCATTTTAGCCTCAGTCACCGTATCCATTCCAGCGCTCATTAATGGAATATTAAGTTTTATCTTTTTAGTTAAATATGTGGAAACATCTACTTGATTTGGTAAAACTTCAGACTTTGCCGGGATTAATAGTACATCATCAAAAGTTATACCTTCTTTTACAATTTTATCTTCCATAATTTTTCCTCCGTTCAATTATATTTTTATAAATCAATTTATATAAACTTAAAATAAAAAACTTAAATA
>CAYLXY010000324.1:0-2819 GCA_964387405.1 uncultured Clostridiaceae bacterium | reverse complement strand
GCGAGCGGATCTGGCGCTCAATGGTGGTTCGGAGCTTCCCGCCGCCTACGATCATCACCTTTTTCAGGGGGCGGTGCTTTTGGGCCCCGTATATCTCCTCCATCCTCCAGGCCTGATCCCTGGAGGTGACCAGGTAGCAGAGGTCCTCCGCCTCAATAATCGTATCCCCGCCGGGGACGGAACCTTTGCCCCCTTTTTCAATATAGACGATGATAGCCCTAAACTGGGGGTAGCGGGAGGGCAGCTCCTTCAGGGCGACTCCCACAAGAGCCGATTCCGCCGACACTCTGAAGGCGTAAATCCCCGAACGGCTTCCGGGAAGCTCTGCCGTATGAACTGCCGAACTCACGCAGAGCAGCTCCAGGATCTCCCTGGCCACAGACCTCTCCGGAGAGTTCATTATGTCTATGCCCAGATCCTTTGCCCAGGTGGGTCCGTCGGTGAACTCGAGGCTTCTTGCCCTCGATATGACCAGCTTCACCCCTGACCTCCTGGCAATCCAGCAGGCAAGTATATTCACCTCATCCCTGTCAGTACAGGCGACCAGGATGTCCACGGCGCAGCCGGGAACTATGCCCGCCTCCTCAAGCACCTGGGGGCGGGCTCCGTCTCCCCTGACGACTTGCACGTCCAGCTCATCGTCGATCCGGGCAGCCCGGTCTTCGTCCTCCTCCACCACCGTAACGTCATGATCCTCCCCGGAGAGGGTCTCCGCCACGCTCCAGCCTACCTCGCCCCCGCCTACCACCACAATATTCATCTGCCTTACCCTTCCTTTTTCCCCAGTTCGTTTCTGCGACGATACCATACACCGGAGGAGGGAAAAATTCCACTCCCCTATCCGTTTTCCATAGTCATGAGAAAAAAGGCGCCCTCCCGCGGGAAGGCGCCTGCCTGTATCTTCCTTTTATGCTGCCCGGAGCGGCCTAGGGCTGAATGAGCTCCGGCTCGGTGACCACGCCGAAGTGGCGGAAGACGCCGTCCCTTACCACCTGGACCTGGACTGGCTTGACCACTTCGCCGATCTCGTCGAAGCCGCCGATGAGGCCCGTGAGGCCGTTGTAGTCCTTCAGCGCCGCGATGGCATCCCGGATTTTAGCGCCGTCGGTGCTGCCGGCCGTCTTTATGGCCTCCACGATGATCATGAAGGCGTCGTAGGCGGAGGCGCCCACCATGTCAGGCTCGATCTTGTGCCGCTCCCTGTACTCCTTCAGGAAGTCCTGAACCACGGGGCGGGGGTCGTCCCGGTCGAAGTTGGTGACTATGTAGAAGCCCTCGGCATTATCCCCTGCGATCTCCATAAGCTTGGGGGAGTCGGCCCCCTCCTCGCCGACGATCTTGGTCTCGATTCCCAGCTCCCTGGCCTGGCGCAGCATGGGGCCCGTCTGGAAGTAGTAGCCGCTGGCAAAGATGACGTCGGGGTTAAGCTCCTTGATCTTGGAAAGATAGGGCTTGTAGTCCTTCTCTGACACGGGGTAGGTCTGCTCGCTGATTATCTCCAGATCGGGGGCAAATTTTTCCTGGTACTGCTTGAATCCCTGCACCAGGGTCTGGCCGAAGTCATTGTCGCTGGTGAGCAGAGCCACTCTCTTGCCGCCCAGAAGCTTGTGGGCCGCGTAGCCCGCCGCCTTGCCCTCCACCAGGCCCAGGAAGCCGTTGCGGAAGCAGTAGTCTCCCGCCCTGGTCACGTCGGGGTGAATGGCGTAGGCCGCCACCAGGGGAATTTCCTCCTCCTGGAAGATGGGCGCCACGGACCTGGTGGGAAGGCTGTAGGAGCCCGCCACGAAGGCCGCTATTTTATCCTGCTCGATGATCTTGTGGGCAAGGGCCACCGCATCCTTGGTGTCTCCCCTGTCGTCGTAGTAGATAAGCTCCACCTGCTTGCCAAGCAGCCCTCCTGCCGCATTGACCTGATCAAGGGCTATCTGCACCGATCCCAGGGCGCTTGCCCCGTCCGCCGCCGCCGGCCCTGTCAGAGGGACCAGCATTCCAATCTTGACCGTGTCCGCCGCCGCCGCTGCGGACAGTACCAGAAGCACCGCCAGAACTGCCAGAACTGCCGATTTCATAAAACGCATTCTCCCACCTCCGGAACAGTTTTAGTTGCCTTTACCGCTTTGGGGCGGCAATGGCCGTCCCTTACAGCCCTTTGGCTTAAAGTCCCAGGTACGCCTCCCGGACCCGCTCGTCCTCAAGAAGCCTGTCTGACGGCCCCTCCAGGACTATGGAGCCTGTCTCAAGTACGTAGGATCTTGCCGAAATGCCTAAGGAGGCCAGGGCATTCTGCTCCACCAGCAGAATTGAGAGACCCCGCTCCCGGTTAAGCATGGACAGGACTTCGAATACCCTGTCCACAAGAAGGGGCATGAGGCCCATGGATATCTCGTCCACAAGGAGAAGCCTGGGCTCGCCCAGGAGGGCCCTTGAAATGGCCAGCATCTGCTGCTCCCCTCCTGACAGGGTGGAAGCCGGCTGGCTGCTTCGCTCCTGCAGCACAGGAAACAGGGAGTAGATCCACTGGAGCCTCTCCTCCAGATCCCCCCCTTTTTCAACCCCGAAACGGCCCGTCATAAGGTTTTCGTAGACGGTGAGCCGGGGAAAGACCCTCGCTCTTTCGGGGACTATCCGAATCCCTGTCTCCGCCCTGTGGTGGACCTTTACGGAATTGATCTCCCTTCCGCCGAAGAAAATTTTGCCCGAGGAGGCCCCCACAATGCCCATTATGCAGTTAAGCAGGGAGCTCTTGCCCGCGCCGTTGGCCCCGATGACTGAGACCAGCTCACCCTCATCCACAGTGAGGGAGACGCCGTCGAGGGCAT
>CAYLXY010000323.1:2525-2824 GCA_964387405.1 uncultured Clostridiaceae bacterium | reverse complement strand
TGTGCGATGGTGAAGTTGTGTGTGCCGTTAGAGTTCTTGAACTTATAAACCAAACCTGCGTTCAACTGGACGAAAGACTTGTTCACGTTGTAAGCAACAGCATCATTTCCAAAACCATTGAGACCCCAGATCACAGCTGGCTCAATGTAAATCTGCCATGCTTTTGCCTCACCAAGATTGAAAGCGAAGTCAATACCTGCCTTTGAAGTCAGGCTATTGGTCTTCACGATGTTTTGGTTTCCTGCAGTTGCATTCTCAGCACTTGTCATATTGAAATCAGAGCCAACATAGCGACTTGC
>CAYLXY010000323.1:0-2515 GCA_964387405.1 uncultured Clostridiaceae bacterium | reverse complement strand
CGACTTGCCTGACCAAATACATGACCCCAACCAAGACCATAAATTGCACTAACCTCAAATGAGCGTGGCTCACCCTTATAACCACCGAACCAGTTGCTCAAGTTCACAGTACCAAGAAGGCTTGTGTTCAATGCGCGAACAGTTGTACCAACTGACTCCCAAGGCTTGTTTGCGAAGTATGCATTGCTCTCAACTGCGAGACCAAATACAGGTGTGAAGTAACGGCCGATGCGAAGACCAGCGTTAGGGTTCAAACCCTTCATCCATGAATGACCGGTAGTTTTGGTAGCAGCGCCACCATTGATTCCAATGTAAAAATTATCGAAAGTACCACTTTCTGTAACGGTTTGAGCTGACATTGTGGTTGCCATCATAGCGGCAGCCAACATAGTAAATAACTTCTTCATACTCTCTTAGATTAATATTATTTAAATAGCATCACTTTATTTTATACTTTCTCTATTTCATATTTGGATAATCCCATTGCTTTAGAACTTCATAAGCTACTATAGAAACAGAATTTGATAAGTTTAAAGATCTTGCTTTTTCTATATTTAACATAGGAATTCTCATACAGTTGTCCTTATTTTTATCTAATATTTCATTTGGTATCCCTCCAGTTTCTTTGCCAAACATTATAAAACAATCATCTTTTGGGTACTCTATATCACTATACTTTTTTTCTGCCTTAGTTGTTGAATAGTATACCTTAGCATTAGAATTTTTATTTAAAAACTCTTCATAACTATTATAATATCTAAGATCTAGTATATCCCAATAGTCAAGACCTGCACGTTTCACCTGTTTTTCATCTATAGAAAATCCTAATGGTCCTATTAGATGTAATATACTTCCTGTAGCAGCACATGTTCTAGATATATTACCTGTGTTTTGCGGAATTTCGGGTTCTAATAATACAATATGAAGTGACACTATATTTCCTCCTAATTATAACTATCTTTTAAATCTATTTTCTTTGTATTTTGTTTTTCTATATATAAAAGATGTTCTTTTATATTTAAGCCACCGCCATAGCCCACTAGTTTATTATTTGAACCTATGACTCTATGGCAAGGGATAATTATGTATAAAGGATTCTTATTATTTGCCATACCCACAGCTCTTGCAGCTTTAGGGGATCCTATACTTTCTGCAACCTGCTTATAGCTGCATGTTGTCCCGTAAGGTATAGTTTGTAAAGCCTTCCAAACCCTTTTCTGAAATTCTGTCCCAATAAGTAATAAAGGTAAATCAAAGTATTTTAGCTTACCTTCAAGATATTGTTTGAGTTGCTCTCCTGCTTCTTTTAAAAGAGGTGTTTGGCATATGATAATGTCTTTATCCTTTGTCTTGTCTGTGTCCTTTACAAAACTTACATTTATAATACTATTGTTGGATTCTACAAGACTAATCTTACCTATTACTGTATGGTAATAAAATATTTTTTTCATTTTCCCCTCCCTTTAAATCATTTTGCTAGTCTATAATTTTTCTTTTCATATAATTGCAATCCCTTTTAAAATTTTCTTTATTTACTATTAATATTATAGCATATTACCACTCTATACTTCTATTCAAAATCATTCTGCTAATAAATATCTTACTTAGAAGAAGAATCTCCTAATTAATTGTATATGTAACCATTCAATTACTAATTGAATACCATATTAATATCTATTTAAGATAGTTTTGAGAAAGAAGGTGGTTTTATGATAGAAACCTTGCTATTAGTGTTGACACTTTCCTTAGATGCATTTATAGCTAGTATTGCCTATGGAACAAATAAAATAAAAATACCCTTTATATCTATAGTTATTATTAATATTACTTGTTCTTCTATCCTTTCTTTTTCATTATTTTTAGGATCTATGGTAAAAAAAATAATACCAGGAAAACTAACTTTACTAATTAGCTTCCTGATACTAATGTTTTTAGGTATGTTTTATTTATTTCAAAGTCTAATTAAAAGCTATATTACAAAAATTTCCACTTCAAATAAAGGAATCAAATTAAAGATGTCTGATTTAATAATTAATATATATGTTGATGAAATTAGTGCAGATTTTGATAATTCTAAAAATCTTAGTCCAAAAGAATCCATATATCTAGCTATTGCTCTTTCATTAGATTCATTGGCTGTTGGATTTGGTAGTAGCTTAGGAGGTATTAATTATATGCAAGTATTGTTTCTTTCTTTACTTTTTGGATTTTTGGCTATTTGGTTAGGATTATTAATAGGTAAAAAACTTGTTGCAAAATCAAATGTTAATATTTCCTGGTTATCTGGGATTATTTTAATGATTTTAGCTGTAATGAAGATTATATAGTATACTAATCACTTCCTTATATATATGAATATAATTAGTATTATATTCTTCTAATTATTTCTTCATCTATAACTTGATATTATATAGAAATTTCTCAGTCATTACACTTTACAATCGGTAATTTAATATTTTTATACAGCCTTAACGAGTAAATATATTTCGAGCTAAATAATTCCCGAATATGTAGT
>CAYLXY010000322.1:0-2858 GCA_964387405.1 uncultured Clostridiaceae bacterium | reverse complement strand
ATACATATGTTAATAGAAAAATATTTACTTGGGAATAATAATATGTAACCTCATATAAAGGGAGTGACTACTTTGATTGCTTTTGATATAAAACAAAACAAAAACCAGCATATACATTTAATTGGTATTGGTGGTATTAGTATGAGTGCTATTGCAGAACTTTTAATAAATCATGGTTATAAAATATCTGGATCAGATATGAAGGATTCTAAAATATTAGATAAGTTAAGAAGTTATGGTGCTGAAATTTTTATTGGACATAATACCAATAATGTAAAAAATCCTGATTTAGTAGTATATACTGCTGCTATAAAGGGAGATAATTGTGAACGTTTAAGGGCAAAACAATTAAATGTTCCTGAGATTGATCGTGCTGAAATGTTAGGTATTATAATGAAAAATTATAAGAAGGCTATTGCTGTTGCAGGAAGTCATGGAAAAACTACTACTACTTCATTGCTTTCTTTGATTTTAGAATATGCTAATTTAGATCCTACAATATTTGTAGGTGGAGAATTAGATGAAATTGGTGGTAATATTAAAATTGGTAAAAGTGAACATTTTATTA
The DNA here is from genome assembly GCA_964387405.1 of uncultured Clostridiaceae bacterium. Taxonomy (GTDB): domain Bacteria; phylum Bacillota; class Clostridia; order Peptostreptococcales; family Natronincolaceae; genus JAAZJW01. The sequence goes on along the minus strand of CAYLXY010000322.1, from coordinate 2,290 downwards.
CAGAAGCATGTGAATATGTTGAAAGTTTTTTAAAGTTTCACCCTTTTATTGGGCTTATTTTAAATATTGACGAAGATCATTTAGATTATTTTAAAGATATTGAGCATATTAAATCTGCTTTTAGAAAATTTATAGACTTAATTCCTAAAGAAGGGTTTTTAATTGTTAATGAAGATGATCTTAACATAAAAAAAATTATAGATGATGTTAGTTGTAATTTAATTACATATGGAATTAATAATAATAGTATGTTTACAGCTACAAATATTGTTTTTATAAAAGAAGGTTATCCTATATTTGATGTAAAGTTTAATAATAAAAAGATAGGTACTTTCAAATTAAATATTCCAGGAATACATAATGTATATAATGCTTTAGCATCTATAGCTACAGCCCATGTACTTGGTGTGGAGCCAATAGAAATAGAGAAACACATTCAAAAATTCAAGGGTATTCATAGACGATTTGATGTTTTAGGAGAGATTAAAACTTGTAAAATAATAGATGATTATGCACATCATCCTACTGAAATTAGAGCTACACTAGAGGCAGCACAAAATTATCCTCATAATAAAATATGGTGTGTTTTTCAGCCTCATACTTTTACCCGTACACAGGCTTTATTAAATGATTTCGCAGAATCCTTTCATGGTGCAGACCATGTAATTATAACAGATATTTATGCTGCCAGAGAAATAGATACTGGTGAAATTAATAGTGAGATGTTAGTAAATAAAATAAAAGAGAGTAATTGTAAGTGCAATATTTATTATATGAAGGATTTTGATGAAATTTCTAAATATATTTATGATAATATGGAAGCTGGAGATATGGTCTTAACTATGGGTGCAGGTGATGTCTACCGTATAGGAAAAATGATATTGGATAGTGGGAAATCTTAGATTTTAATGTGCTTGTCATTCTGAACCTAGTGAGGAATCTTAAGGGCGCAAGATAAGTTTCCTCGTTTCGCTCGCAATTACAAGCTTTTTGATGAAAGATCCCCACGTCTTGGGAATGACAAGCTTTTTTCTAAGGTATGATTTTTATATGTTAACTACAAACAAGCCAAACAAAACGTCCCCATGCCTTATGCCTTAAGATGGGGAGAGGGATGGTTGCTTTTTAGCCATCTCTTTTTTTGCAGAAAACAGCCTGGCAAAAACTACCAGGCTGTTTTCATTGGCTATCTATTTTCCGAAAGCCCTACATATTAATATAATCTTTCTATTCTTTCATTGAATCTCCAGAATACATTTCAATTAGAAGTTCTTTTGTTTCTTTTGGATTATGGAAAAAATAATCTCCTGTTCTTTCACGACGAGCTTCTCCTGGAAGTGTGTTCATATTTATATCTTCTACTTTAAGACCTATGGCACTTGTAGCGTGTTTCATAGCTACTTGTAAAGGTATGTCTGTTTTTACATGTTTAAACCCTGTTGCTACTGCATTAGGTAGCTTAGGTCCTAATATCTTTTTTAATGCTGATTGTACAAAATCCTGCTGTGCTTTTATTCTACCTAGATCTCCATATCTATCTAATGCACCACTACCTTTGTTAGGCTGGCGATAACGTAAAAAATCTATGCTCTTTTTACCATACAATACATGATGACCTGGCTGAAAATAAATATGAAGGGGTGGATTTGAGTGAGGATCATCATATTCCATCTTTTTAGGAATATATACTGGTACTCCGTCTATAGAGTCAACTATGGCCCCTACTCCTTTATAAGTCAGTGTTACATAGTAATCTACCGGAACATCATATAATAAGCTACTTACTACTGTTTTAACCCCTGTAGCACCATGATCACCATAAGCGGCGTTTATCTTTTTCTGATCTGCTCTATTATATCCTTCCCTTACTAGATAAGTATCTCGGGGTATGGAAATAGTATCTAAGTTTTTACTTTTAGGGTCAAAAGACATAAACATCATTGTATCGCTTCTTGGACCATCTAAACCTAAAACAATAAAATTTACTCTCTTACTATTTTTCATTGCCTCTGCAAGTTCATCTAATTCTGCATCATTGGCATCTTCATTGTTTTCATCAATAATTACTACTGGTAAATTTGAAGAGTCTTCTTCTTTCATATATTTACTAAATGACCAAGCAAGTCCACTAAATATAATAACAAATGCAAGGAAAGCAATGGCAAATACTTTCCAAAAATTCTTCATTGTATACACTTCCTTTCTCTACACAATACTACATTTTATTATTATAACAAATTTTGATAAAATAATCAATCAGTAATGAATTAATATTTTTATGAATAAAATG
>CAYLXY010000321.1:0-2861 GCA_964387405.1 uncultured Clostridiaceae bacterium | reverse complement strand
CTTACAATTAAAATTATAGCAAGGGTAAACTTACCCTTGCTATAATTTATCTATCTTGAAATAATTCTATACTTCCTAACACAATATGAGCTAAACCAAAACCTATTAATCCTGTTGCAATCATAGAATTCATATCCTTTGTTTTCATTCCCTTTTCTTTAATATCTGGAACTCTAGCAGCTATAGCTGCTCCAGTAACTGCAGTTCCTAATATTGTTGGAATCAAGCCTTTTCGCGTCATATAAACCCTCCTTGTATACAGATAGATTCTAGATTATTATTTTCATTTAAAATTATAATATACAGGGTTGATAATATTACCATAAAAATACTTACTATAATTTAATTGATCTATATTTTTTGCAATTTTTTATTTAATTCCAGTAGATCCTCAGGCAAAGATGCCTTTACTTCAACTAAATTTTTATATCTTGCTTGTAAAAAAGATAAATATGTTGCATGAAGAGCTTGTCTACTTATTAAATCAGAATCATTTTTTCCATATAGGCTATCCCCTATTAAAGGATGGCCTATATGGCTCAGATGCACCCTGATTTGATGGGTTCTACCTGTTATAAGATCTACCTCCAACATAGTTGCATTTTTGTACCTTTTCAAGACCTTATACTTAGTAAGAGAGTATTGACCTTTTTCATCAACAACTCTTTCAATAGATTCATGGGAAGGCTTATATATAGGAGCTTCAATTTTACCACTATCCTCTTTTATAAGACCCCATACAAAAGCAGTATACTTCTTTTTTATTTTATCTTCTTGCATCTGCTTTGATAATATATGATGACAGTAAGGATTCTTAGCAATAATTAACAAACCAGAAGTATCCATATCTAGTCTATTGACAAATCTAACTTTACAATTTATATTTTTATTTTTCAAATACCATGTAACTGCATTAGCAATTGTATTGTCAGGGTGACTTTTGGTTGGGTGGGTTACAATTCCAGGCTGCTTATTTACTAATATTAAATCTACATCCTCATAAACAATTTCTAAATTAATATTTTGGGGAACAAAATGATTAGATTCCTCTATGACAACCTTAATTTGATTTCCTTCTTTTATTATTTCGTGATATTTCGTATGTTCACCATCGACGAAGACGGTTTTACTTTGCTTTAATTTGGATAGTAATCGGCTAGAAAAATCTAGCTTTTCTTTTAAAACCTGTCTTAAAGTTTTTCCAATATCATCATATTGAGCATCATAAACAATTATATTTTCTTTTTGTTTACCTTCCACTATCATTTTCGCATCTTCTCCTATTTAATTAAATTATTTTTATTAAAGGTTTTTATTATCTAATCTAGAATAATAGTAATATTAATATTTGTGACTATTTATATTAATTTTTGCACTATGGATATATAATGGGTGAATAGTCATACTTTTAATAATAGAGGAGAATGTTTATGCAGTCTAGTAAAATCATTAATATTGTACATAATAGTAAAGAACTATCAGTAGATACAGCAAAGATTTTAAAAGAAAAATTAATTTTACTAGGATATCAGGTGAGTGATACCTTAGGTTTAGAAAATCAAGCCGAATTAATTATATCTATAGGTGGTGATGGAACTTTTTTAAGAACCTTAAGAGAGCATAATTTTCCTAACATCCCAATAGTGGGAGTAAATACAGGCCATCTTGGTTTTTTCACAGAAGTAAGACCTAGAGAATTAGATTATTTAATTGAAAAATATATAGCTAAAGATTATATTATACAAGAAATCATACCTATTAAATCGACTATTTGCACAAGAAATAGTTGTATAGAAACAATGGGTATTAATGAAATAGTTATTAAAGGAAATGAATCTCGTACAATTCATTTAGATATTTATGTCGACAACAATTTAGTTCAACGTTTTAGTGGAGATGGAATTCTGATGTCTACTTCTACTGGAAGTACTGCTTATAATTATTCTGCTGGTGGAAGTATAGTAGATCCTAGTTTAAATGTTCTACAAATTACACCTTTAGCTCCCATAAACACCAATGTTTACCGTTCTTTTACTTCCAGTATTATTCTACCTCATAATGCAATAATTAAGGTTGTTCCAGAATATCATTTTGAAGATTCTTTAGTTGTTGTAAGTGATGGTGTAGAATATAGATATAATGGTATTACAGAAGTTTATACTAAACTATCCAATTCTAAAATAAAGATGATTAGATTATCAAATTTTGAATTTTGGAGTAGAGTTACTAGTAAATTTTTATAAACTAAAACTCTTATAATAAGGACACTGAAGAGTTCCTATTTTGCACAGGCTCCTCAGTGTTCTTTTTTATAGAAATTACTAGAATATTTTACTGATTACTTCAAGTTATAGTTTAATATAATAGTACTACCACTATACATTTCAATTACGAGAATATGATGTTTGAATTTTCTTTTTATATATGTTTTTAAGTTTCGCTTTGTTAAATTGCATTTTGTAATTTCATAAACATCTACTTTTACTGAATCCCATCCTGAAAATGATAGTTTATCAATCTGTTCTTTACTAGCTAATGCTTTTGGAATAGAGGCGAATATATTACCTCTTTGAACCACATAAGCTTTCCAAAATTGGTTGTGCATTTCTAAAAGCTTACAATTTTTCAAGTCTGATGTTCTAATCTCACCAAATCTTTCTAAGTAATCGCCTTCATAATAGTTTTTAGTCATAACTGGTTTATATAAAAAAGTTTCTTCAGATATTTTACCTAATTTAATATTATCATCAGAATACCAAGTTTCCTCAATTTGTATATATTTACTTTTCATTTCATCAGCTGCTATAATTAAATTATCTAAAAGTTCAATTTCTTTTCCGTTAGAGTATCCACTTTCTAAG
>CAYLXY010000320.1:0-2882 GCA_964387405.1 uncultured Clostridiaceae bacterium | reverse complement strand
GGGGAGCACCACCCAAAACAACCTCGAGAGCGGCTTTATCCCCGCTGGCGATTTGACCCTCGTCTACGATGGCGATGTGGACTACCCCGGCGGTGAAAACGCCATCCCCATCAACCTTCACACTCCCTACACGCACACGGGCGGAAACCTGGTGATGATGTTCCAACGTCGCCTGGATGGCACTGCTCATCGTTACTACAACGTCTATAAAGGTCAGATTGCAGACAATGTACGTGCTATTATGTGCTGTGACTCCTTCATTGATTATGACCCTTACAATCCACCCCAGGGTGCCCCTACCAATGAGTATCCGCAGGTGACTTTACTTTACGCGCCCCAGGGGATCCCCAACGAACTGGGCACCGTATCCCTCACCGGAAACAGAACCCCCACTCTGGGCGAAACTACACACTACATCGTCCGCATCCGCAACAACGGCACCCAGGCTCAGAACAACTACACTGTCAAGCTGACTGGGACGGATAATACCGAACTGGCCAGCGTGGCCGGGCTACCTGTCGGCAGCCAGCAGACGGTGGATGTTACTATCCCCTGGACGCCCAGCACTGCAGGAGAGATCACCATCTTCGGCAAGATTGAGCTGGATGGCGATGAAATAGCGCACAACGACCAGACTCAGCCCATGACTGTAAACGTCCAACCCCAAGGGGTCAACGCTGTTACCATCGGCGATGGCTCCCAGCTTCGCTACTCCCCAAGCGACTTCTACAATAGGAACTCGCTCTACCAAACGCTCTATCTGGCCGATGAACTGGGCTTCGATACCGGAAAGATCACTTCACTCGCCCTCTACACCCAGTTCTCTACCGCTGTTCCAAACTCACACACCAGGATCTGGCTGGGCAGCACAAACCAAAACGACCTCAGCACCGGCTATATCCCGGCCTGTGAGTTGACCCCGGTCTTTGACGGAAATATAGACCTCCCCAGCGGCAACAACACCATCCTCATCAACCTGCAAACGCCTTATCTGCACCTGGGCGGCAACCTGGTGCTGATGGTAAACCGTCCCACAGCTTCTAATTTGTCCGCTACCAACTACTTCAAATGCCAAAGCTCGGGTACCAACCGCGCTCTGCATACCTTTTACCAAAATTATGACAGTTCCACCGTTCACGATCCTTACGGGCCACCCACTGGGACGCTTTTCGGTCAATACCCGCAGATTACCTTCTACTACAACTCGGAGCCCATCCCAAACGACCTGGCTGCCCTGACTGTCGTTGGAAATACCACTCCCACCGTGGAATTGCCCTCCATTTACACTGTCCGCGTCAGAAACTGCGGCACTCAGACACAGACCAACTACACCGTGAAGCTGGTGGATGCCAACGGCGTTGAACTGGCCAGCGTGGCCGGACCTCCCATCGCCAGCCAACAGATTTTGCCGGTGCAGCTCACTTTTGCGCCCCCTGCCCCGGGACCCTTCCCAATCTACGCCAAGGTGGAGCTTACCGGTGATGAAATAGCGAGCAACGACCACACCCAAGCCCTCAATCTTAAAGTCAATTTCTACGGCACCATAAACATCACCGTGGGCGATGGAAACCAATATGCCCGTCTGCCTGTAGATTTTACCCGGAGCGGCTCCCTCTTCCAAACCCTTTACTACCCGGAAGAATTGGGAGGCTTCAGCGGACCGATCAACGGACTCACTTTCTCCTACATCTGCTACCACACACGGCCGAATACACCGATTTCCATCTGGTTGGGCACTACCACCCAAACTGACCTCGCAAGCGGATTCATCCCCTCCACCGAGCTCACCCTGGTCTATGAAGGCCCCGTGTCATTCCCCGGCGGGCAAAGCGTCTGCCACGTCAATTTTGATCTACCCTATCACTATGAGGGCGGAAACCTGGTAATGATGGTTCACAAAGCTAACGGCATCACCCATAACTCATCTGTCGATTTCAAGTGTCAGAGCATGGGAATTGCACGCAGCAGATTTGCATTCTCAAGCTACGATGACTATGATCCCGCCAACCCGCCTCAGGGAATCCTGGGCGCCCAATTCCCCATGACTACCTTCAGGGTGGAAATAATCCTGATGGGGCATATTTCCGGAACGGTGAAAGACAATCAAGGCAAGCCCATCTCCGACGCAAACGTGGCCTGCGTAGCGGATGAAACAACCACCAATGCTGAGGGAAGATTCTCCCTATACGTCCCTGTAGGCCTTTATGATGTAACCGCATACCTCACCGGCTTTGAGTCTAAAACCTATCTGGGCGTTTGTGTAGCCCCCTTCGAAACTACCAATCTTAGCTTTGTCCTGAACGAGCTCCCTGAAGATGACTCCGTGATTCCCGTGATAAGCACCACCCTCAACGGCAACTACCCCAACCCCTTCAATCCCGAAACCACCATCAGCTACAGCGTCAAAGACCCCGGCCAGGTCAAGCTGCAAATCTACAATATCAAAGGCCAATTGGTTCGCACTTTGATGGATGCAGACCACGCTACCGGACACTACAAACAGCTCTTCGATGCCCGTGATGATCGCGGACGCAGCCTCTCCAGCGGCGTGTATCTGCTGAGGATGGCCGCTCCAGGCTATCACAAGACCTCCAGGATGGTTCTCTTGCAATGATAACTAACGCTTGATGCGTTAGTTATCATTGCCAGGTGTTAGGTTTTAGAGCCGATACTCGCTGTACGGTCGGTCGCTGAACCGACCTTGTAGCCGGCGGTTGCCAAACCGCCGCAAGCAAACAGCGTTTGCTGCATCAAGCCTCAAAACCCTCCGGATGCCAGTGAGAATCACGCGCATCTCCAAAACGTGCGCAGCCGCTCACAACTCACAACTCACAACTGGACGACGCAGTCGGCCTTGGCGTCAGCGACTGACCACTGACCAC
>CAYLXY010000319.1:0-2882 GCA_964387405.1 uncultured Clostridiaceae bacterium | reverse complement strand
TTAATTTACCCCATTACAGTATTTCTATAATTAGGGGTAAGGGTATAGATGAGAATGCTATTAAATATATTTTAAAACATCATTCGGAAAAAGAAATTCAATTTATAGATGGATGGACAGGCAAGGGTGCAATAGCTAAACAATTAATAGAAGCCTGTAATCAATTAAAGGATGATTTAGGAATAGAATTAAAGCCTGACTTAGCAGTACTAGCTGATTCCGCTTATTGTACAGCTAGCTTTGGTACTAGGGAAGACTTTCTTATTCCAAGTGCTTGCCTAAACTCTACAGTGTCAGGCCTAGTTAGTCGTACTGTCCATCGTGAGGATTTAATTGGACCTAATGATTTTCATGGTGCAAAATATTATAAAGAAATGGAAAGTGAAGATCTTTCTAATTTATTTATTGATAGAATTACAGAAGAGTTTGATTCTATTAAAGGTGAACTAAAAAGAGAATTAAAGCTTGATGAAAATCTTAACCATGAAATTACTTGGCAAGGCTTAGAAGATATTAAAACAATACAGAAGACCTATGGTATAGAGGATATTAATTTAGTTAAACCAGGTATAGGAGAAACAACAAGGGTTCTCCTTCGTAGGGTACCTTGGAAAATATTAGTAAGAGATTTTGAAAATGTTAATCTAGAGCATATATTACTTTTAGCAAAGGATAGGGGAGTAACTGTAGAAAAATATAGAAATATGACCTATGAATGTTGCGGACTTATTAAGCCTTTAGAAAATTAATTAGTGTGAAAATACTATTGTAGTAATTGGCAAAGAGAGCAAGGGAAATAAAAAGGTTCTATTGCATGGTTGTATATTAATGCATAACAGCTACGACCCGCAATATTAATATGTAGGGGAGACCTGTGGTCTCCCGTTTGTTAATCATGCATTGATATACCTGGATTGTAGGTCATAAACACGGGTCGGCATGGAAACCGACCCCTACGGGTAATTCACCTACATTAATCGGTCATCGTAGGGGCTGGTTTCCATGCCAGCCCGATTGGTAGGATACAAGATTCCTTGTTAATGACAACAGGTTGTAGGGGCACTGTCATTCCGAGTATAATGAGGAATCTTGGGGCTAAAACAAAGATCCTTCGTCGCTATGCTCCTCTGGATGACAACAATTTTTAAGATACATTATTGATATTTAGCGTCACATTTGCAGTATTAAACGAGATAAATATAATTAAAATAGGTGGTATTTATATGAATAAATTATGTAATATTTGTAATATGGTAGTGAAGGAGATGGTTCAAGATGGTAAAGCAAATAGTAATATATCTGATTATACTATTAAGCTTTAGTGCTGGTGCCATATATAATTTTAGAATACGCAAAAAATGTATTTATTCTGTAAAATTGACAAAGCCAAGGGCTCTTATTATAGTGATAACATTTTTAATATTTTTAGGGATGGCTTATTATGTAGGGGATAGGCACTGGAGCAAGTATCTAATTGCAATCTCCGCTAGTATGTTTATAACATCTGGAGTATTAGGAGAAGGAATTAGCCAAAGAGGAATTTATTATCGTCCTTTAGGGACTCGACGGTTAATGGCATTAGCAAAATGGGAAGAAATAAAGGATATTAGAATTGATGCAAATAAAAATAAATTGGAAAGCTTTAAATTGAAAACTGAAACAATATTTCCAGGCCAATATTATAGTTCAAAAGATATTGATGAAATTAATAAATATATAGAAAAGAAAATAGAAAAAAGAGAATTTAACTAAAGTAGACAGAAGGGGTGACAGGGTGACTTTATTAGATATACAAAGCTTATCCGGGGGATACGACAAAGTAGAAATACTAAAAGACGTATCCCTCCAAGTAAAAGCAGGAGAAATTGTAGGATTAATTGGACCAAATGGTGCAGGTAAAACAACTATTATTAAAAGTATTTTAGGGATATTACCTCATTCAAGTGGAACAATTAAAATGTTGCAATATAATATTAAAGATGATCCATTAGAATTTAAAAAACGTATGGCTTATGTTCCAGAAATTCCTTTGTTATATGATGAAATGACTCTTTTAGAGCATTTGGAGTTTACTGCCATGTCCCATGGATTAGACAAAGAGGTCTTTGAAAAAAGAATGAATGAACTGCTAAAACTCTTTAGATTAAAGGATAATCTTCATCATTTTCCTAACTCCTTTTCAAAGGGAATGAAACAAAAGGTTATGATTATGTGTGCTTTTTTATATGATCCTTCTATTTTTATTATAGATGAACCTTTTATAGGTCTAGATCCAAAGGCAACTAGGGATCTTATAGGCTTACTAAAATTAAAAAGGGAGGAAGGTAAAGGAGTTTTAATGTCTACCCACGTGTTAGATAGTGCTGAAAAAATATGTGATAGGTTTATATTTATAAATTATGGAGAAATCGAGGCTACGGGAACCATGGATGAATTAAGAAGTCTTTCTGATATTAAAGATGGAAGCTTAGCAGATGTATACGATAGATTGGTGAGTGATAGTGAATGAACCCAATCTTGTTAATATGGAAAAAACGGATAAACTATTTATGGAAGTTATATTATGAATTTATATCCTTTCAAATAGATGGAGTTATACTAATATATTTATTAGGACTAATAGGAGTACTAGGCTTTTATTCTAAGGAAATGATACTAGAGACTATAGGCTATATACCTATAGATTATATGGCTGTAATGATCCAAGTAATATTATTGTTAATCTTAGTATCAGGAAACTTGAATGGATATTTAAAATTAGCAGACCAAGTGTTTCTATCCCCTTTAAATATAGATGGCAAAAGGTTTCTTAAATATTCACATCTATTAAATAGGGGAATATACATATTAGTATGGTTTTTTACATGGACTATTTTATATTT
>CAYLXY010000318.1:0-2886 GCA_964387405.1 uncultured Clostridiaceae bacterium | reverse complement strand
AGTCTATATAAAACATATTTACCATAGAGGATTAAAAAAAGGGGTTATAGATAATAGCCTTATTGGGAAAATATTGATACAATGCAAAAAAATATTAAAAACAATAACGGCAATAGATTTAAGAGAAGATAATGACAGAAAACTTTTAGCAATAATAGGCATAAATCTGTTAGCAATACTGATTTTAGGCTCCAATGGATTTTTAGGTTTTATCTTAGCAGTAGCTTATAGCCTGCTTATATTTAAATACTCTTTAAAGATACTTGAAAAGGCTAAAACATTAAATGAAGCAAGTAGTGAAGTTGCGGAAGGTAACTTTAATATTAATCTTGATGAAGATATGGGTATATTAAGTTCTATGGCTAAAAATTTAAATAATATTAAAGAAGGATTTAGATTAGCTGTAGATGAGGAAATAAAAAGTGAAAGAATGAAGGGAGAACTTATTACCAATGTGTCCCATGACCTTAGAACACCACTTACATCTATTATAAGCTATGTAGATTTATTGAAAGACGAAAATATAGATGTAAATACCCAAAAAGAATATATAGACATATTAGATAAAAAATCCCAAAGATTAAAAATATTAATCGAAGATTTATTTGATGCAAGTAAAGCACATAGTGGCAATATAGACTTTGACTTTGAAGATTTAGATATAGTTGCATTATTTAAACAAACCTTAGGAGAGTTAGAAGAAAAAATTGGGAAAAGTACACTTCAATTTAAAACAAATGCTTCAGAAAACAAAGTTATTTGCAATTTAGATGGTAGAAGAACCTATAGAGTATTTGAAAATATAATGACAAATATATTAAAGTATTCTATGGAAAATTCAAGAGTATATATTGATATTGCAGAAGATGAAGATGAAGTAAGTTTTATATTTAAAAACATTTCTGCCTATGAAATGAACTTTGATGCAGATCAAATTACAGATCGCTTTACAAGGGGAGATGATGCCCGTTCTACAGAAGGGTCAGGACTAGGACTTTCAATAGCCAAAAGTTTGGTAGAGCTTCAAAATGGAAGTTTAGACATAGCTATAGATGGAGATTTATTTAAATTGATTATTATATTTCCAAAGGTAGGATAGATAACCATGTGTTTGGTATATTCAAATTAATTAAAAAATTACAGATTTGTTTTAACATACCTAAAATAATAAGGCATTAAAATTAGTGCCTTATTATTTTTATGGTATAATGCCTATAATTATTTGAATATAGGCATCTTTAACTTTTACAATTGAACTTGACCATCTTTTATTAGTTCATTTGCAATCCACCGAGCAACTAATCCTGTGATTTCTATGCAATGATCTTTTCTGCCCTGACTTTGAAAATTATCTCCAGCCCATTTTTTTGTTATAACCCTACAGCAAGTAGATTTGTACTCATCCTTAACAAAATCATGAAGTCCTTTAGCTTTATCAAACATAATATCTTTCATAGGTTCACCTTCAACCCTGCCATATACAATACCTAAAGCCATTTCTCCACCTGATACTGCACCGCATAGACATCCTGCTTTACCTAGTCCTATAGGAAATCCACTAGCCAATTTAACTATATTTTCATCAAATGGTTTATCTAAAAGTTCATTAATCGTTTGAAGTACTGCTTCACTACAAAAATATGTTCCACTTCTAAAAAGTTCTTCTGCGTTAGCTTGAACCTTATTAAGTATTTCTTCCACTGTACATTCTTTTGTAACTACTAAAGCCATTTATTATTCCCCCTTAAAATTATGTGAATATTTACGCTAATATAATTATAAAACATATACTTAAAAGTTACCAATAGATAAATTCTATAGTAAAAGAACACCCTATAAAACCTATCAATAGTTGAAATTTCATAGTGGAAAGAGCTTATAATTATGTTATGATGATACAGAAAAATCAAAAATTTTAAAGAGAAAAATTAAAAAAAGGGGTGTTTTTAAATGAATAAAATTCTAAAAAAATTTCCACTTGCTGGAGTAGGATTGATGTTAGGATTAGCTGGGGCTGGAAATCTGATTCAGTCTTACGGAGAAACATATCGTAATATACTTGGGGCAATATCAGCAATATTACTTATTTTAATTATTGGAAAGATTATAATGTATCCAAAAGATGTGGCAAAGGCTTTAGATAATCCCGTAGTAGCAAGTGTATTTCCAACCTTATCCATGGGAATTATGATATTATCAACATATTTAAAGCCATATGCAGGATCTGCAGCTTATATTATGTGGATTATAGGGGTTATATTACACATTGTATTAATATTATGGTTTAGCAAAAAATATGTTCTTAATTTTAAAATTAAAAACATATTCCCACCTTGGTTTATAGTTTATGTAGGAATAGTTATTGCAAGTGTAACAGCACCAGCTTTTGAAATGTTAAATATAGGTCAAGCAGCTTTTTGGTTTGGGTTTGTAAGCTATTTGATACTTTTACCAATAGTAATTTATAGAGTAGTAAAAGTTAAAGAAATACCAGAGCCAGCATTACCAACTTTAGCAATATTTGCAGCACCGGCGGGCTTATTATTAGCAGGATATATGAATTCATTTCCAACAAAAAACATGATAATGGTTTGGTTTCTATTAGCATTATCAATAATTATGTATGCAGTAGTTATTATATTGTTATTTAAACTCTTACAATTAAAGTTTTATCCAAGCTATTCGGGTTTTACATTTCCACTTGTAATAAGTGGTATAGGAGCAAAACTTACAAATGGATTTTTAATTAAATCTAACCAAGCTATTCCTTATCTACAATATTTAGTTAAATTTCAAGAAATAGTAGGAGTAGTAATAACATTATATGTATTATTTAAGTATCTTCAATTTACTTTTGCAAAAGAAAATGTGAATTTATTATTAAAA
>CAYLXY010000317.1:0-2890 GCA_964387405.1 uncultured Clostridiaceae bacterium | reverse complement strand
ATTTTCAGATTTTGCTTGTCCTTTCTGTTATATTGCAGCAAATATAATTGATAAGCTAAAAGAAGATGGATTAGAAATTGACGTAGAATGGTGTGTTTATGAAATGAGACCAGAAGCCCCATTGGAAGGATTAGATACATCCAAAAAGCTTTCTGAAATTCAATTAGAAAAAACAGAAAAACTCTACGAAATGCTAGACAAATTAGGTAAACCATATGGACTTAAATATTCAAATAAATATATGAGGTTTAATACTAATAGAGCACATTTAGCAGGAGAATATGCAAAAACACAAAATAAGTATGATGAATTTTCTAAAGAAGCATTTAAAACATACTTTGAATATTCTAAAAATCTTGCAGATAAAACAATTATAAATGAAATTGCAAGTAAAATAGGATTAGATGTTGAAGAAATGAACAGTCAAGTTGACCAAGGAAAATTTGATGATATTTTACTAAAGGATTTAGATTTAATCGAACAGCATAAGGTAGAAGGTGCTCCTACCTTTATTATAAACGATAAAAACAAACTAACAGGAGTAAGACCTTACGAACAATTTAAAAGATCTTTATTAGCAATGATGGAAGAATAAATTAAAAATAGTTATAGGTAGAGGTGATTACTCTTTCCCTATAACTATTTTAAATTCAAACTATAATTTCCCGTAAATATATGCATATTAACTAATTGTGTTTTCCCTTTTTAGTGCTGTTATACCAGTACGGTGACTTTCTAGTATACCATAAGGCTTTAGTATTTCTATAAATGCATCTGTTTTTTCACTATTTCCTGTAAGTTCTAATATCAAACTTTCTTTACCTACATCTACTATGCTAGCCTTAAATATACCTGATATCCCTATTATATCAGATCTAGTTTCAATATTTGCTTTTACCTTTATAAGCAATAATTCTCTACAAACAGAATCTTGCTTTTTTAATTCTATAACTTTTATTACATCTATTAATTTATTTAATTGCTTTATTATTTGTTCAATCTCATTTTCGTCTTTCTTCAAAACTATAGTCATTCTTGAAATATCAGGATTTTCTGTCTCTCCAACAGATAAACTATCAATATTGTATCCTCTTCTTGTAAATAATCCTGAAACCTTACTTAAAACTCCAGAATGATTTTCTACTAGTATAGATAATATATGTTTATTCACTTTTATCTTCTCCTTTAAATAGTACAGAAATCCGGATCTACCATAGCCTCTATTATAAATCCTTCATTTATACTTAATGAATATTTAAAAGCTTTTTCAAACTCTTCATTTGAACTTACTCTTACCCCCTTAACTCCAAAACCCTCTGCTATTTTTATAAAATCAGGAGAATGTTTAAACTCAACTCCATGGGTACATCCTTTTCCATAGTGTTTATCTTGAAGTTCTCTTACCATTCCCAACCTGTGGTTATTAAACAATACAATATTTACATCTAAATTATTTTCCCTTATAACCCCTAATTCAGATATTAACATTTGAAGACCACCATCACCCATAACACTTACAACAGTTCTATCAGGCGCTCCAACCTTAGCTCCTATAGATGCAGGTAAACTATAACCCATAGTTCCTAAACCACCAGATGTAAGAAATCTTCTATCTCCTTTTATTTCAAAATTTCTAGCACACCATATTTGATTTTGTCCTACATCTCCAGTTAAAATAGTAGTATCGTCAGAAAAATCAGAAATAAATCTAATAGCCTTCCAAGGATTTATATATTTACAATCTTGCTTTTTTTCACTATAGTTAGCTTTCATTTGTCGTATTTCTCCAAGCCATTCTTCAGAAACAGTAAAATCTATTTTTTCCGTTAAAACTTTCAATATATTCTTTGCATCTCCAACTACTGGTATATTTGCACTTAAGTTTTTACCTATTTCTGCTGCATCTATGTCTATATGGATTATATCCGTATTTCTTGCAGATTGAGTTATAGTCGATCTGTCAGCAATTCTTGCCCCTATAACAATTATTAAATCCGACTCATTTACTATTTTATTAGCATAACTCTGCCCATGAGATCCAACCATTCCACAATAATTTTCACTATTAGTTTCAATAGAACCTATTCCCATAAGTGTAACAACTGCCGGAAGATTCACCTTTTTTATAAAGCTTTGTAACTCTTTATTTGCATTAGATAAAACTACACCGCCACCTGCACACACAACAGGTCTTTTACTTGTCTTTATCTTTTTGATAGCTTTTTTGATTTGCCCAATATGTCCCTCACTTGTAGGTTTATACCCTCTAATATCTACTTCCTTTGGATATTCAAAATCTATATCTTCTTTCTGTATATCTGAAGGTATATCTATAAGAACTGGGCCTGGCCTACCTGTACGTGCTATATAAAATGCTTCTTTTATTATTCTAGGTATATCCTTTGCATTTTTTACTAAATAATTATGTTTAGTAAATGGTGATGTAGAACCTACAGTATCCACTTCCTGAAATATATCCTTACCCATAAGTTTTGATACTACCTGTCCAGTTAAAACAACCATAGGAATAGAATCCATATAAGCTGTAGCAATACCTGTTATAATATTTGTAGCTCCAGGTCCAGAAGTAGCTATACAAACTCCTACCTTTCCAGATACCCTAGCATAACCACTAGCATTGTGGGCTGCAGACTGCTCTTGTCTAACTAAGACATGATTTATATTAGAATTTCTTAAAGATTCATATATAGGACAAACAGCTGCACCAGGGTAGCCAAAGACTACATCTACACCTTCCTTTTCTAAAGACTTTATTATTGCATCTGATACTATCATCTTCATCCCCCCTTGTAAAATAAAAAAATCCTGCATATGGCATTAATTATAATTCAATAACAGTAGTATCTCTTACCATATTCCATATAAAAAT
>CAYLXY010000316.1:0-2899 GCA_964387405.1 uncultured Clostridiaceae bacterium | reverse complement strand
CTTCTACTTCTTTTTTAATATCATTTTTATTATATATTGGATGCTTATAATGTTTTATATTATAATATTGAATCAGTTCCGCAATGGCCCCTATATTATATTTATTTATCTCTTCTACATTGTTAAAAAACTCCTTTTCTTTATCTAAATACTCTATAAAATCTTTTATATCTTTATATATCAACTTGTTCGTCTCCTTTGGTGGTGTAAAATTCAATACCCTTAATTTTTCTACTCCTAATTCAAAGTAATAAAACATTTTTTCTAAATGCTCTTTCTTGCACATAATCATTCTATTTGCTAGGATTAGTTTTCCTATTTTTACATGTATTATACATAGTTGATTTATAAATATAGGCATGTATAATAAATAGAATAATCAATAAGTATTGTTAACTTTTACACACAGTGAATATATAAATAAGTCTATTATTTCTTCATATTTTTTATTAAAATAACAACAATTAATATTAGGATAGACGAAATTACAATTGTTCCACCAGGAGCTAGATCTGCATAAAAAGACACAAATAACCCTATAAGTACTGATAATATTCCAAACAAAATTGAATATATGAAAGTTTGCTTAAAACTTTTAGCTATTTGCAAACTAATTGCTACGGGTATTACCATTAGAGATGATACTAATAACACCCCTACTATTCTCATAGATACAGCTATAGTCATTGCTACTAAAATAGTAAAATAAAGATTAATCCACTTCACAGGAATACCAGATAGCTTTGCTGCCTCCTCATCAAAAGCTATATAAAATAATGACCTATAAAAAACTAAAATAGAAAAAAGAATAAAAATACCAAGAATCGAAATTATCCAGATATCATTTTTGGATACTAAGCCTATACTACCAAATAAGTAACTAAAAATAGCAGAATTTGAATTTCCTAAGCTAATAAATATAGTAGCCAGTCCTATCCCTGCAGAAAGTATAATAGCAATTGACAGTTCTTCGTATTGTTCATATTCTTTACTAAGTTTTTCTATGGCTATAGCGGCTAATACAGAAAATCCAAGAGCAGAATATAGTGGGTAAATTCCTCCCAGCATACCTCCTGCTACTCCAGCTAATGCCACATGGGATAATGTATCCCCTATCATAGACATTCTTCTAAAAACAAGAAAAATACCTATTGCTGGACAAATAATCGCAACTATAATACCAGCTAAAAAAGCCCTTTGCATAAAACTATAAGTTAATATTTCTAACATTTTTATTCCCCTTTAATGTCTATGTTCTAATAGACTTGAGTTTTCTCCATAAACTTCTTTAATATAATCCTGTTCATTAAAATCTAAAGAAGAATGGACAAACACCTTTTTATTTCCAACACAAGCTACTCTATTAACCCTATTAGTAATTACACCAATGTCATGGGATACCATTACCAATGTTATTCCCAATTCTTTATTTAATTTTTCCATAAGACTATAAAATTGTTCCTGTGATTGTACATCTACCCCTACTAAAGGCTCATCCATAAAAATAATTTCTGGATTACTTACAAGGGTACGAGCAATAAATACCCTTTGTTGTTGTCCTCCAGATAAATTACCAATTAAATGATCTTGATAGTCAGACATATTAACTATATCTAATACTTCTTTTATTTTCACTTTATGTTTTTCATTTAAAAACTTAAAAAAACCCATTTTGTTATATAGGTTAGCTCCTATAACCTCTTCAACTGTTGCGGGAAATGCAGAGTTAAAGTTTCTTACCCTTTGAGATATATAACCTATTTTATCCCATTGATTAAACTGCTCAATAGCCGATTTTAATAAGGTCACACTTCCCTTTTGCGGCTTTAAAATTCCTAAAATAATTTTAAGCAAGGTACTTTTAGCAGAACCATTTGGTCCTACAATACCTAAGAAATCACCTTTATATATATTTAAATTTACATCTTCTAATATGTAATTTTTATCATAAGCAAAATATATATTCTTAACTTCTAAAATCTTCTCCATTTATTTCACCAAAGCTTTCTTTAATACTTCAACATTTTTATACATTAAGGATATATAATCTTCTCCATCATTTTCTTGTTCTTCTGTTAAACCTTCCACAATATATAATGTTAATATTTCTAAATTTGCTTCTTTAGCTAAAACTTCCGCTGTTTTAACACTTGCTAAAGCCTCTAAAAATATATAGTTTAATTTGTTATCCTTTGCAATTTTAGTTAATTCTGCTAATCGTTTAGGACTTGGCTCTGCATGAGGAGAAATACCAGCAACAGGAATTTGTTCAATATTATATCTTTTAGCTAAATATCCAAAAGCTGAATGAGAAACAATTATTTTTCTTTCCCTAGCATCCTTGAGTCCTTCCTCAAAAGCTGTATTTAATTTTTCTAATTTTTCTTTAAATTCTTTAAAGTTTTCCTCATATATATACTTGTTTTCACTATCCACATCTACAAAAGTGTCTTTTATTCTTTCAGAAATATATATTGCATTAAGAGGATCTACCCAAATATGAGGATCATACTGTCCATGATTATGGTGATTTTCGTCATCCACATGACTAACTATTCCATCATAAGTAATTACCTCTACTACTTGACTAGCATCAATTGTATGTATATCTTTTCCTTCTAATAAATTCAATACCCCATCTATCCAAGCTTCCATATGTAAGCCATTATATATAAAAACATCCGCTTCTTCTAACTGGGCAATAACCTTAGGTGAAGGTTCAAAACTGTGGGGTTCTGTACCAGATGGAATTACAGTGTACACATCAACACTGTTGCCTCCTACTTTTTTTGCAAAATCATAATAAGGATAAAAACTTGTATATACTTTAAGTCTATCCCCTTCACTGTCAAATCCTTCTGTTTTTGTAATTCTATTAGATTTCCCAGCACAAGCTATA
>CAYLXY010000315.1:0-2899 GCA_964387405.1 uncultured Clostridiaceae bacterium | reverse complement strand
CAAAATTTCATACTCTCTATTCAATGATAAATTATCCTCACTAAGTTTGAGTGCATATTCTTTATTATCATGGATATTTATAACTTTATAAACTACACCAATTCCACCTTCACCTAGTTTTTTAATAACTTTATATTTGTTTTTATTCCATTTCCCTTCTACAATATCATTATATAACAAATCAGGTAATGCCATAATTATACCTCCTTTGTGACGTGACTGCCTAACATATAAATGATGTGTCACCATTTTTCGTAGGGATGGATCCATCCGGTTAACCTTGATAAAGTGGGCAGACAGAGTCGCCTGCCCCTACAACCTGTTGTCTTTAACGAGGAATCTAGTATCCTACAACCGGGCTGGAATGGAAACCAGCACCTACAATGAATATAGATAAATTACCGCAGGGGTCGGTTTCCATGCCGACCCGTGTTTTTGTATTATGACGCGTTTATATACACATGCCAGAATACAACCTCGAATTAAAGACTAAAATAGGTAGGATTTTAACCCTACCTAAATAATCCACTTATATTTAAACACTGTACTCAGTTACATCTATTACTTTACACTCTTTAAACCTGACTATATTGTTTCTATTTATTAATTTTATAGCCTCTTCTATTGCTAAGGCTGTCGGAGTTCCCCCCTTTGGGTTAACCTCGTACAGACTTCTTTCTAATCCTTCTCTACTATCATTAAAACTGTGTAAAACCTTACATGTGTGAAGATTTTCTCCGGGAAAAGCTATAATAGCAAGGTCTGTTTTGCCATTTCTTCCCTTAAAAGAATGTATTAATTCTAAAATGCTATGTCTTGCAAGATGAATTTTATTTGCCATACTAGCACTACTATCTAATAAAATACAACTTTGCACCCCTACATCTTCAGAAAATCCATCAATATAATTTAATATTTTACTTCGAGACTCAGGTTCCATACTATTTATATCTTCACCTATCATTTCCTTTAACTGTTTACTAACAACGTCTTTAAGTGTTTGATTTACAGTTTTATAAGTTAAACTTTGCATAGTTTGAAACAAATCATGAATATAACTATACTCATAATTACCTCCACCGGCTTTAGCTATATGTACAATTTCATCTAGTGCATCATCATTAGACATTTTTTGATCTACAACTCCTATAGTATTAACAATTATTCCATTTCTATATGCTTTAGCTGCAGCTTCTACAGGATTTTCTCCTACATTCGATTGTCCATCAGTTACAAGAATAATTTGCTTAATAGTAACGTCTCTTTCCATAATTATATTTCCCTCCTCAGTTTTTAGAGATTATTTCCAAAATGAGTATATTTATACCAGCCCATTGTGGAGAATTAGGACTGAAAGTTAATCTTATTAGGAATAATTAACAAAATATGATACAAATTAAGCAAATGTGGTATATAATGATTATTGACACAATATTAAATATATGATTCAAGAATGGGGAGGATTTTGTATGAAAATACGTACTAAGCTATTATTTATTTTTACACTATTAGCAATTTTAACAGTTTCTATTGTTGGAGTTAATTTATATGGATTTAATTCCCTAGATAGTGATGCCAATTTTGTTAATTATTCTGGTAGATTACGTGCAAGCTCTTATAGAATGGCTTATCTATCCCATAAAACTTTTACTGATCAAAGAACAAATGAAAATAACTTACAAGAACTACATAAAATAATAAACTTCTTTGATAATACTTTAGAAGGCCTTTCTCAGGGTGATGATGATCTGGGGTTAAAAAAACTAAATAATAAAAACATAGAAGTAAAACTAAATGATATTAAAGAACAATGGATAAATATAATGAAGCCTGCCTACTTAAATGCAACTAGTTATAAAGATAAAGAATCCTTGCAGACGATTGACAACCATGTAGAAGATTATGTTTTTTCTATCAACGAAATGGTTGAAGAGTATTCCACAAAATCTCAAAGAAATGTTGCTAGAGCTAAAACTTTTAACGGTATAGCACTTTTAGTATTTATTGCATTAACACTATTCGCTGCAATTGTAATAGTAAAATCCATAGTAAGACCTATAAATTTAGTTACAGATCAATTACAAAATATTGCTAGTGGTGATGGGGATCTTACACAGACTGTGGATGTACTTAGTAAGGATGAAATGGGTCTATTAGCAAAATATTTTAATAGATTTATCTCCTATATAAGAGATGATATGGTTTTAATATCCCAATCATCAGACACTTTATTTTCTTCCATAGATACTATAGCTACTACTAGTGATGAGCTTGCAAAAGCTACAGAAATGATAGCAGTTGCTGTACAAGATGTATCTAATGGAGGCATGGAACAAGAGCAAATGGTTCAGACATTAAATGATTTAATAGAAGGTATGTCCGCAAATATTCAACAAGTAATTACAAATGCAGAAAAATTACTAGAAGGATCTGAAGCTTCCAAAGATTCTGCTAATGATGGTAATTCAACTATTCAAAAACAAGTTAAGGAAT
The DNA here is from genome assembly GCA_964387405.1 of uncultured Clostridiaceae bacterium. Classification (GTDB taxonomy): domain Bacteria; phylum Bacillota; class Clostridia; order Peptostreptococcales; family Natronincolaceae; genus JAAZJW01. Next base: position 406 of record CAYLXY010000315.1, on the reverse strand, counting down.
TAGCAGAAATTGCAGAAAGTAGTTACCAAGTAACATCTACAGTTGACCTATTAGAAAACTACTCAAAAGATATTAATGGCATATTAACTATTATAGATTCTATATCCGAGCAAACTAATCTTTTAGCACTAAACGCTTCTATTGAAGCAGCACGTGCAGGAGATGCTGGTAGAGGCTTTGCAGTAGTAGCAGAAGAAATACGACAGCTGGCAGAGGAAACAGCTACATCTACAATTAGTATTGTAGAAATTGTTCAAAACATTACAGGTCAAACTTTAGAAGTTAAAAAACATATGAATGAAATGGTTGAAAAAATTAATATGCAAGAAAAAAGTATGGAAGATGTGCAAAGTAAACTAGTTGAAATAGTGGATAAGTCTAGTAGTACATACGAGGATGCTAAAGA
>CAYLXY010000314.1:0-2905 GCA_964387405.1 uncultured Clostridiaceae bacterium | reverse complement strand
TCTTGTTTCTTGTAGTTTACAGATTCTAAGGGCATTCCATATTTATTTGAAGTTCTAGTTTTAACCTCAATAAATACAATAAAATCTTGTTTTTTAGCCACAATATCTAATTCCCCTAATTTTGTACGATAATTACGGTCTAAAATATTATAATCTTTATCTTTAATATGATTTACTGCTAATTCCTCACCTATTAGACCTATTCGTATCTTCATAAGGCTATCCTCCATTTTTAAAATACAAATTATAATATTTTACCTAAAAATGTCTTTCTATGCATTGGGCTTGGACCATATTCTTTAAGTGCCTCTCTATGAGCTTTAGTACCATATCCTTTGTTTTGCTTCACATCATAATCAGGATAGTCCATATGCCATCTTTGACAGAGGCGATCCCTTAAAACCTTAGCTACTATAGATGCTGACGCTATACCGTGACTAACATCATCACCTTTAATAATTGATTTTTGAGGAATTGGCAAATTCACCTTTTCTGCATCTATTAATATATAGTCTGGAGTAATTTTATTTTCATTTTTATCTTTAATAGATAAAACAGCTTTCTGCATGGCCAATATAGTAGCATTTTTTATATTTATTTTATCTATAATTTCTGCAGAAACTGTTCCTATTCCCATTCCAATACATTGTTCTTTAATAATTTCATATAACTTTTCCCTTTTCTTAGCTGATAACTTTTTAGAATCTCTAATACCTTCAATAGCTAGGCCTTTTGGCATAATAACTGCTGCAGCTAAAACCGAACCAAAGAGACATCCACGACCTACTTCATCACAAAATGCTATATAATCATAGCCCATATCCCATATAGCATTCTCCATATCTAATGTTGGCATTTAATCTCTCCTTTTTTATTATTAATATTATGGATACTCTAATGAAATACGTCCAATTTTTGCAGATCTAAATTCATCCAATATTACAGCTGATACTCTAGAGTAATCAATTTCATTTCCTTTTAAAATACAACCTCTATTTCTTCCTATACAATCCATTACATCTATGGTAGCATTACATTCATCTTTTATTTTATATCTTTCTATGACCTTTTCTTTATGATCATTCCACAATATTTCTAATAATTTATATGCTAAAGTTTCCCTATCTAATATTTCGTCTTTAATAGCTCCTGTAAATCCTAAATTTAATGAAACTGTAGGATCTTCAATTTTTGGCCATAACATACCTGGTGTATCCAAAAGTTCCATATTTCCTTTTAATCTAATCCATTGTTTTCCTTTTGTTACTCCTGGTCTATCTCCTGTTTGTGTACTTTTTCTTCCTGCTAATTTATTAATTAATGATGATTTTCCTACATTAGGTATTCCTACAATCATGACTCTAGTAGGTCTGGGTTTTCTACCTTTTTTAACCAAGGCATCCATTTTATCCTTTATTGCTTTTTCACTCTCTTCTATTACTTCCCTTATTCCTTTACCAGTCATTGTATTTACAGGAATTACTATTTTTTCTTCTTCTCTAAAATATTCTACCCACTTAGATGTAGTTTGAGGGTCTGCTAAGTCAATTTTATTAAGAATGATAACTTTAGCTTTATTGCCTATTATTTGATCAATGTCAGGGTTTTTACTACTCATTGGTATACGAGCATCTAATAACTCATAAACCACGTCTACAAGCTTTAATTGTTCCCTTAAAAGATCTTTAGTTTTTTTCATGTGCCCTGGATACCAGTTAATATTCATTGTCTCCACTCCTAAAAATACTTTATATATACTAACAATAAAGGGACTGATATCAGTCCCTTTAAATTAATACTTTTTCTTTTCTTTAATTTTAAATGCTGCCTTACCAATTCTATTACGTAAGTAAAATATCTTAGCTCTTCTAACTTTACCTTTTCTAGTAACCTCAACTCTCTCTATTCTAGGAGAATGTACAGGGAATGTTCTCTCAACTCCTACACCAGAAGCTATCCTTCTAACTGTAAAAGTTTCAGCAATTCCGCCACCTTGTCTCTTGATTACAATACCTTCAAATATCTGAATTCTTTCTCTAGTACCCTCTTTAATCTTAACATGTACCTTAACATTGTCTCCAGTACCAAACTCTTCAATATCTGTTTTTAATTGTTCTTTTGTGATTGTTCTTAAAATATCCATAATGACCCTCCTCTCTTCCTAGACGTTCTTATAATATTTATATACAGAGGACCCGCCCATACTACCTTATAAATTATATCATAGTCATTAATATATAACAATATATAATTGCAAATTTTTTGATTAATTACTAGATTTAATAGTTCTTAAAAATTCTTTATCTTCTTTAGTTAATTTTATATTTTTTAATAGTTCTGGTCGTCTTTTATAAGTTAGCTTTAAAGATTCATTTCTTCTCCACTGGTCTATTTTTTTATGATCCCCTGAAAGGAGAATATCAGGTACATTAAACCCTCTAAAATTGCTAGGTCTAGTATACTGTGGATACTCTAGAATACCAGATTGAAAGCTTTCATTCTCATAGGATTCTTTCTGTGACAGTACATCTGGTAGCAATCTAGCTATAGCATCAATAATAACCATAGCAGGAATTTCTCCACCTGTTAATATATAATCTCCTATTGAAATTTCATCAGTTACAATTTCATCGATTACCCTTTGATCTATTCCTTCATAATGACCACAAATCATTACAATAGACTTTTCTTTAGAAAGTTCAACTGCCATATTTTGATTAAAAGTTTTACCCTTAGGCGATAAATAAATAACCCTGGGTTTTTCAGCTTCTTTTAAGTCTGAAGAACTTATTATTTGATTATAACAATCAAAAATAGGTTGAGCTGTCATGACCATTCCAGGTCCTCCCCCATACGGATAATCATCTACTTTTTTATGTTTATTATCTGTATAGTCTCTTATATT
>CAYLXY010000313.1:0-2906 GCA_964387405.1 uncultured Clostridiaceae bacterium | reverse complement strand
ATCGTAGATATCTTCTTCGATTAAAATTTCTATTTCCCAAGATATACTATTAGCAATAGACTTTTCAGCTTGTTTAATATACCTATTTACTAGGTCTTTAGCTACACCTTCAGTAAGTGTATTTGAGTATTCAGTCATGACCGATATCTTGCCTTTAGGCCAAGACCAATATTTGTAAGATGTTGGAATTAGAAAGCTAACATTTCTCATCAAGTCTCCTTCATCTTTTGCTGGTTTTTCTTTAAAATCGTTAGCTGAAAGAACTTTATATCCTTCTATATCAGGATTGTTGCTCTTCATAGAAAATGCATTGATACTTATAAAAGTTATACTTATAGATGATATAGTTGATACTATAAGAGCTATTACTAAAAATACCTTCTTATATTTAATAGTTTTTTTAGATGGTTTTATAAATGTTCTATAAAATATACCTATTGTTACCCCTATTAGTAAAGGAACAAATCCTATTAAAATGATTTTACTGTTTAAAACAAATGCTGCATAAATACTATACGATATAAATAAAATCATAAATATAAAAAACATCCAGAAAGTTGCCTTTTCAAAGTAAAACTTTGAGTCTACATATTTTAATGGCTCTCCTACTTCTATATTTTTTCTATTTATTTTCAAGAACCTTTTTATTCTTATTATTTGGTAGATTGTCAGTATCAAAAAAGCTGGTATTACGGGAGCTATTATCTGTGACATTCCATCTTGCAAAGTATTAATATCTCTAAATATTCCACCTAGAATTGACCAAGCTAAGTATATATAAAAAGGAATTAAAATATACGATGATACCAGCTGTTTCTTTGCTATTCTTTCTAATGTGTTAAATTCATCTTCTTCATCAGTTGATATTTCTACTACTTCTGTCCCAGCTTTTTTATAATATACATGAAGATCAGTTGCCTTCATAGCATAGTTCCAACCTACTGACTCACAAACTGATTGAAACTCTTCTAGTTCTTCTTTACTTTTTACTGTAAATGCTGTTTCAATTTCGTATGGAGATATAGAAAAATCTAGTTCTTCTGGTTCTATTTTCTTATATATAAATAAGCTGCCCATTGTTATTTTATCTATCAACCATCCACGGCTTGCCATAAATTCAAAGTGTTTTTCTACTAAAGGATAATTTGTAATATCTAAAAAGCTATTTTCTATCTTGAAATTCATCTTCTTGACCCCCTTCTACTAGCTTTGCATCATCTAATAATTGTCCTAATCTCTCTATTTCTTGATTTAATCTCTCTTTCCCCTCATCTGTAATTATATAAGTTTTTTTATTATCATCGTCTGAAACAAGTTTTATAAACTTATCATCTTCAAAGCGAGAAAGAAGTGAATATAGTGTTCCTGGTCCCACCTTCACACGACTATCAGTAAGCCAATCTACATATTGCATAATTTCATATCCATGCCTTTTCTCTTTTAGACTTAAAAGTATATAATACATTGGTTGTGTAAGAGCTTTCATTTTTTTATTATTCATATTGCCTCCTTAAAATCATATCGGCTATAGTTATATCTAGACCTGATACATTTATCATATATCAGGTCTAGATATATGTCAATAAAAAAATCATATAAACCGTCAAACGATCTATATGATTCATTTAATTTTATTGGTGTATTTGTCAATTGAAATTTCCCCTATATTCTAATCGAATTTTCCTCTAGTTAAGATAAAAAAATTATTGCTTTTCTAACCAAAGCTTAGTTTCTTTTAATCTATAAGAATTACCATTCATATTTACAATATATGATTTATGAGTAAGCCTATCTATCATTGCAGCTGTCATTACTGGATCTTTAAATATTTCATCCCACCTTTCAAATGATAAATTTGTAGTTATTATTGTTGATTTTCTTCCTGCCCTTAGTGAAAGGTAGGTAAATAATAGTTCTGAAGCTTCCTTATCAAAAGAAATATATCCTAATTCGTCTGCTATTATTAAATCATACTTTTCAAACCGCTTTTCAAAGGCCCTTAATGTCTTCTCTGATCTGCTTTCTTTTAATTCATTTACTAGTAATGGTATTGTTGTAAATAGTACCTTATATCCCCTAGTACAAGCCTTGATGCCAATTCCTATGGCCATATGTGTTTTACCTGTCCCGGGATTACCAGCTAGTATGATGTTTTGTCCTGTTTCTATGAAATCCAAGGATGAAAAGACTTTTACTTTATCCCTTGCATCTTGAGGTAAATCCTCTAGGCTTAAATCCTCTATATATTTTTTATATGGAAATCTTGCTTGCCTAATTCTATTTCTTATTCCATTAGCTTTTCTTAAATCATGTTCATTTTCTAATACTGATAAAAGAAAATCTTCATATGTTAAATTTCTTGTATTTGCTTCTTTTATTTCTTCTTCTATACTTTTACTGATATAAGGTAGTTTCAACTCCTTTGCCAGATTTTTAATATTTGCTTTAATCGTATCTTTTTTCATATTATCAAAGCCTCCTTATCAAATTCTGTTGATGATTCTTTTAGTAATTTTCCATAATGATTTAGGATTAGCTTTGATTGTTTTTCTATTTCTGTGTTTTCATGTTTATTTTCCCCTAGAGCCTCATCTTTCCTATAGCATAGAAGTTTTATTTTTTCTGTGTCTATATTTAATGGGTTTATCTTTTCTAGTTCTTTTATTATTTTTTCTATTTTTTCTAAACCTTCATTTGAAATTAATTCAATTAGGTCTATGAAATCTCTTGGATTTTCGGTATAATATTTATTGTAGATGTTTTGGAGCTTGGAATTCATTTGTTGCATGGCTGTGCTTCTATGAATTGCCCCAGGCTTCTTTTTTAATGTATTTAAATAGTGAATTATCTTTATATTCCATGTATGAGCACCGAAGCTTCTCATATGTTCTGCTACTTTAATATTA
>CAYLXY010000312.1:0-2919 GCA_964387405.1 uncultured Clostridiaceae bacterium | reverse complement strand
TTTAAATCTTTTAATATCAGTTATATCTACATTTCTAAATACGTGCATTATTTCATCTTCAGTATTAACTGTAATATATCTAGCAGCTGATTCTAATTCTCCATTCTTAACTATCTTAATCTTACAACCAGCACCTGTATCTAATGCATTAGTTCTTACTACTATATTTTTTATTATACCTAAAGTTAAATCATTACTAGGTTCAAATACTAATGATGTAGTTTTAGCTGATTTAGAATATCCAGAATTTTTATAAATAGAAGTAGTATTTGTTATTATTAAACTATCAAAAGGAGTAGCTATAGCAACTGGATTATAACTACTAGCTAATATACTTAATAAAAAACTTTCTGCTAATTCAGATTGACCAGCTTGATATATATTAGAATCTGATGCTAATGTTAAAAATCCTTTAAACCAAGTTATTTGAGAATGTTTTGGTAGGCTGCCTTTTAGAAAACTTAATGGACTTATTTGAGTACCACTTAAATATCCTATTGATACACCATCATCTGTTTCATCTTTATATGTAACAAATAATATTCCATTTCTTACCAGTAAAGCACCTATATAACCACCTAATTTAATTACATTATCAGGTCCAAACTGTGCTGGGTTACCTTCTGAATCTACTGCAGACATATCAGAAGCATAAATATTAATTACACTATCACCTAATCTATCTACTGCTACATAAGTATTGTATATATTATCTTTTATATCTTTAACTATTGAACCTGCTTTATAATCAGCTTCATTCATAGCAAGATAAGTTCCATCCCATATACCTAAATATTGGTCATTACCAATAATAAGATTAACTCCATTATTATGGAGTGGGTGATAATCTGATTTTACAAAAGTATTAGAACTAGCAAGAGCTGTTGTAGAACCCCAATCATCATCTCAAGTAGTTAATAAATTCCAAGTACCAATATCACTATAATCAGTAGTATTATACATATAATATATATATCCATCATATTCTTCTATTGATATCCCAGTAGCACCAGCTGGTAGTTCGTGTATTGCAGTTGCTGTCGTTGCTGTAATACTCCATATATAAGAAGCTGATATTCCATAAGTAGTATTACTATTTACATTCCTATCTATAATATCTACTATAGTTTCGTATTTATTACTATCATAAGAATTAACAATAGTTAGACTTACAAATGCAGGTCCTTGTGTTATAGCTGATGGATTTGATAAATCAACATCTACTAAATCATTAAATTGTGTAGCACTTCCATAAGTAGAATCACTATCTCTGTATCATCTAGGAGATAATCCTTCAAAAGGTGGCTTAATAGTTATACTCCATTCTTGTGCCATATTATTAAATCTTTAAAAATTTTATTAAACTATATAAATCATCTGTTTCAAATAATACTTCATGGGTATCTGGGTCAAAATCTATATAGTATGGTGCTGATAAAATATTATATTGTGCGACTAGTTCTTCAAAAATATCATCTGTTTCATTTATAATAGTTATATCAGGTCTAGTTTTAATTGCAGAAATCCAACTAGGACATTTAATACATTCAGTTGTTGTTATAAGTATTTTATTTGGATTCTTTCTAATTTCCATATTGGTTTATAAATCTTGAATTAGTTGAATTAACTATTGAAAAGTTTTTACGAGAACAGGCTTCAGCTTTTTTTCCTATGTTCATTTGAGAAAGTGGACGGTAGCTAATAATAGCCCATTGTTCTAAGTCATACCTCTGTCCTGGTGCGTTGTGCGTTTATATCTGTTTGACTTGAACTAGGGCTATTTTCTTTTTGGTTAGTAGTCATAGTAACAATTTATTAATTAGATAAGATTTTACACTTTTAAATGACCTTTATTATCGTATATTAAAGATAATTTATATATTTCATCTGGTGTTTTTCCAGATTTTAAATGTTTATAAACTGATGTAGTACTTCTATTAATCAACTTAGCAAATTCATAATAGTTTATTTTTTTTCCTTTAAAGATAATATTTATACTTTTATCTCTATTTCTAACTTGTTTTATTGGAGAAGCCCATCTGCAATTTTCTTTATAATAACTTTTATTATTATCTATCCTATCTATTGATACATTTTTTTCTCCAATTTCTTTACATTTTTCTATATAACTTTCATACATATCATTTTTAAATTCATCAAAATTATTCCATAATACTTTAATTCCTTTATTTTGATAATTCTTAATACTACTACTTTTATTACTTGTATTACATCTATTATTCATTCCTAAAAAAATTCTGAAAAATCTACCATATACTGTTGTATTAGAATGTTTATGAATATATATTCTTGCACATTCACGACTACAAAACTTTCTGTTTTTATTTACTTCTGATTTAAAAGCCTTAAATTCTTTGCCACATTCTTTACATTTTAATATAGAATAAGTTTCTTGACCTTTTCTACAACATTCTTTACTACAATATATTCCTCTACCATCATCTATTCTACTAGGATATTCATAAAATTCTTTACCACAAGTTTTACATAAACATTTTATTTTTTTTGACATAACTAGTATGTTTAATTATTAATTATGGGTTAGATAAGGTGAACATACCACCTTATCTACTTTCGGGAGCTACCACCCACACCTACATTATATCATATTTTAAACTTTTTGTCAATCTATTCTTTTATATTTTTACCTATAAAATATCTCTTAATAAAAAATCCTATTAGAGAAAATAAAGATATAAATACCATTTCTCTTATTGATACAAAATCAAACTTCCATTCCACAAACATATCTCTTATTTGGTTAAAGTAAGCAAGTAACATAACTCCATTTACTATTGCTCAGTTTCGTATAGTTGATACTACATCTCCCCAATTTATTGTATATTTAATTGTTTCCATATATTTCTCTTTCTAGTTCATAAATTGATTGGCTTAACT
>CAYLXY010000311.1:0-2930 GCA_964387405.1 uncultured Clostridiaceae bacterium | reverse complement strand
TAGCTAAATTATAAGAAGAAAAATCAATATAAATGATGTAAAATCAAGGATGTGAGAGTTAATACTTTCGCATCCTTTTTATTATAGACAGATTATTCTAAGAGCTTGATGAATTGAATAACAAAATGTTATATAATGAGATAAAAGTAGATGGTGAATTTCAAATGTACAGAATACGAATTAGGGAGGTCTAGTTTTGGATATAAATCAAAAAGGCGAAATTCTTATTTACCAAACTGAAAAGGGAGAAACTTAGATTGATGTATATATGGAGGATGACACTATATGGCTTATACAAAAAGATATAGCACAACTTTATGTTAAAGCTGTTAGTACTATTAATGAACATATAAAAAACATAATTTTAGATGGTGAATTAGATGAAGATTCAACTATTAGGGAATTCCGAATAGTTCAAAATGAGGGTGGACGTCAGGTTGCTAGGAGTACAAAATTCTACAATCTTGATATGATTCTAGCTATAGGCTATAGAGTTCGATCCAATGTTGGAGTTCAGTTTCGTAACTGGACAAGCAAGGTCCTTAAAGAATAAAAGAGGAATACTTAATTAACAATAGAAAGGAGCAGAAGATGAAAAACAATGTAGGTCCAATAAAAAACAAAATTACTCCTGTGCGTCTTCATTTGGAATTAAAAGATGATTATCTATCAGATTATCAGAAGAGGATGCTTAGAAGATATGGTGAATCTATTAGTGGAGATTCAATAACTAGAGATATTCTAATACCTTCAGATATGCCACTTCACAATCTTCATTATACAATTCAAAAATTATTTGGTTGGCAAAACTCTCATTTGCGTGGTTTTTATTTGCCAGAGAAAATCTATAATAAATTAACAGGTGGCACTGTTAAGGGCTGGACTGATTTAGTAGGGATACTATTTCAACCTCCATCTCAAGCAGAACATGATCTTTTCTGGGACGATGATTATGAGCAGGGTAGTTTCAAGATTTGGCTTAAAAAGAAATATATAGGTCCTTATATATATGGTGGAACTATGGAGCATCCAGAAGTAGCAAGGCAAGATGTAGAGGAACTATTGGAGCATTTCAAGATGATAGAAGTTAGAGAATCCTTCAGTGACTATATGGAAGGAACAGACCAAGAAGAAAATACTGAAATAAGGATAATAAAAAAGGCACCCTTAATTGATTTGACTCTTGAAGAGATGAATGCATCCATTATCATAGATGGAGGTACTGAAAGTTTGTTGGAGAGATTAGAAGTAAATAAAGTTATCGCAGCTCAAGATGAAGATATTAATTCAGAAGAATTGTTTCCTGTAACCAAGGAACTTATTTATAATTATGACTTTGGAGACAACTGGATAGTCAAAATAACCAAGTACAAGGATTGTGAAGATCTAATAGAACAAAATATTATTGACGAATATGAATTAGAAGAAGCAGAAGAGGTAGTATTAAATAAATACAAACCAGTTTGCATCAATAAAGAGGGTATATCTGTGCTTGATGATGTTGGTGGCTTAAGTGGATTTGCAGATTTCTTAGGTGTAATCTATGAAGGGGAAGATAAGGAAGAAGCATCTAGTGCTCGTGCATGGGCAAAGAGTCTTGGCTGGAGTGCTAGCAAAGTTTCCAATAAAATGATGATATAGAAATGAAATAGGTTAAAAGTATTTTTAAGAATCTCATAGTAAAGGAGGATTCTAAAATGGATAAAACAACTCCTGAAAAAGTATTCCAATCTTTCAGTAGTTGTTAGCCTTTAGTAAAAATATGTGTCATAAACTTTATTTTCCAAAGACCAATTTATGCAGCAGATGTCTTTTTATTCCCATAGCTTTTTCTGGACAAAGCTCATGACAGCAAAAACACCTGATACATTGGTCTTTATCTATTTGAGCTTTTTTATCTACAATTTTTATTACCTTTGCAGGACAATCTCTAGCACAGACACCGCATCCTATACACTTATCTAAGATTACTTGAGGATAAGGTCTAACCTTATCCAGTAAAAAGTTTACTACAAAGGCTGGTATCCTATTTTCTACAAAGTTTACATGAGTTGATTCAGGAAGCTTAAATGCTTCCACGTCTATAGTATCCATAGAATCTCCATAAAAATTTATATCATTTATATCGCCTGAGAGTAAATTTCTCTCTACAGCATGAATATTTGTAGGAGCATTTTCAATTCCACTAATCTTACAAGCTACTAAATCAAGTTCATAAGGGTTGTCTCCTACTAGTAGTAATCCTAGCTTCCTAATGTCCCCTGCTGATGGACCATTACCCTCCATAGCTTCTATACCATCTATAATAGAAAAAACAGGCTTAACATAGTTGCATACATCTATTAGCATATTTGCAAAATTATCAGGATCATTCATCTTAAGATGATAGTCGGCCTTTGTTACACCTGGAATCATTCCAAATAGGTTTTTAACTGCTCCAGTATAGGTCATCATTGTATGAGTTTTTAGCTTAGCACATGAAACCACATAATCTACTTGGGTGAATGCTTTAACAAGCTTAAGCTTGTTGATGACCCTAGCATCATCAGGCTTAACCTCAATGACATCGGTATTATAATTGAGCTCACATCCACATCTTTCCGCCACTTTTCCTATACCAGAAGCTGCATAAACTGATTTTAAAACTGTTTTATTAAAAGGCCCTCCAGGACTATCGCCAATTATAACTTCAAAACCCTCTTTCATAAGATATCGAGCAACGCCTTCTACAACAAAGGGATGTGTAGTAACTCCATCTTCTGGTGTATTTTTTTTAAGTAAATTTGTTTTTAATAGAATCTTGCCTGGTTTTAATCCTTTTAAAGCTTCTAAATTAGACAATAGAAAACTGACTTGATCTATAACTTCATCATAATCATAGTTTTCACACTTTGATATTCCTACTTGGCTCATAAAAATCCCTCCATATA
>CAYLXY010000310.1:0-2931 GCA_964387405.1 uncultured Clostridiaceae bacterium | reverse complement strand
ATTAGACACTTTTGCTAAAATCCCTTTAAAATTTTCAAAATTTTACAACTTTTCTAAAATTGTTTTAACTTTTATACTTTTGTTTTTATTTATTTGAGACATACTAATTTAGAAAGGATGTGATAAGTTTGGAAAAAGAAAAAATTTTTAATAATCCTAAAGACCTTATTAATGAAACATATAACGGAGATGATTTTAAAATTATAAAAAGAACAATTATTCCATTAGTAATGCCTTTAAGTATGATGCCAGATATTGATGCTTTTGACTCCAAATATTTTTACCAACACGAGTTATATGAACAAATATATCCTTCAAATATCAAAGCTTCCTCTTTTAAATAACTATATTAATATAAAAACTTATTTAAGATATAATATCCCTCTTTAAAGAGGGATATCTACTTAATCCCAATATCTTTCCGATAAAAAGCTCCTTTAAAACTAATATCATCTATGTTTTCATAAATTTTTTGTCTAGCTTCTTCTATGGTTCTAGCTCTAGATACAATACCTAATACTCTACCACCATTTGTTACAAGTTTGCCTTCATATTCAGCAGTTCCTGAATGAAATATTAATAGATCCTTTGAAAGGTTCTCTAATCCCCTAATTTCCAAACCCTTTTCATAATTACTAGGATATCCTTCAGAGGCTAATATAACACAAACAGCTCCTTGATCATTCCAATTAATTTTCATATCACTTAGATTTTCATCTTCTATACTATTAAATATTTTTACTAAATCCGTTTCTAATCTAGGCAATACTACTTGTGTTTCTGGATCTCCGAATCTTACATTATATTCCAAAACCTTGGGGCCTTCTTTAGTAATCATAAGTCCTATAAAAATAACACCTCTATAATCCATATTTTCTTTTTGTATGCCTAGTAATGTAGGTTTTAAAATTAATTTTTCTGCCTCTCTAGCAATTTCCTCTGTATATACGTAATTAGGTGAATATGTGCCCATTCCACCAGTCATATCTCCCTTGTCTCCATCAAATACTCTTTTATGATCTTGACTACTTACCATAGGTATAATAGTATTTCCATCTATAAAGCATAACACAGAGGTTTCTATTCCATATAAAAATTCTTCTATAACTATATTATTGCCAGCATCACCTAATATTCCTTCTTCTAGTAAACTTTTCAAGGCATTTAAAGCTTCTTCTTTGTTCTCACAAATAAATACACCTTTTCCTGCTGCTAAGCCATCTGCCTTAATTACTAGAGGATAAGAATATTTTTCTATGGCTATACTTGCATCTTTAAATGTATTCACCTCATCATACCTAGCTGTAGGAATATTATATTTTTTCATAAACTCCTTAGCAAAAGCTTTACTACCTTCAAGTTGGGCCGCTTTTTTACTAGGTCCTATTGCTTTCAATCCATTTTGTCGAAATTTATCTACTATACCTTTTACTAAAGGTTCTTCTGGTCCTACTATAGTTAAATCAATTTTCATTTCCCGGGAAAATTCTACAAGCTTTTCTATATTATTTGAAGAAATGTCAACATTTTTTGCAATTTTCCCTATGCCTGCATTTCCAGGAGCACAATATATTTCTTTTACCAGTGGGCTTTGATTAAGCTTCCAAATTATAGCATGTTCCCGCCCACCACCACCTATTACTAATATGTTCACATTCAAACCTCCCTGTTTACTAAAATATTTATATATTACAAATTAATTGAACAAGCTAAGATCCTACCTTAATGCTTAAAATGTCTTACTCCTGTAAAAATCATAGAAATACCGTGTTCATTACAGGCTTCAATGGATGAAGCATCTTTAATAGAACCACCTGGTTGAATAATAGCACTTATTCCTGCTTTTGCTGCTGCATCGACACTATCCCTAAAAGGGAAAAATGCATCAGAAGCTAGTACACTTCCCTTTAATGAATGTACACTATTTGTTATTGCATTTTCTAATGCCCAAATTCTACTCGTTTGTCCTGGGCCTATGGCTAAGGTTTGCTTATTTCGCACAAATACAATCCCATTGGATTTTACATGTTTTACTATTTTAAAGGCAAATAACAAATCCTCTATTTCATCTTCACTTGGAGAAGTATTCGTTACTTCCTCCAATTCCTTTAATAAAAAATTATTTTCATCTTGAACTAAAATACCACCTTGTACTTTCTTTATGTTTAAAGCTGATTTATTATTTAATCCTATTTCTTCAATTTTAATAAGTCTAAGCTTGGTTTTCTTTGAGAAAATTTCCAATGCCTCCTTAGTAAAATCTGGTGCTATTATTACTTCAAGAAAAATCTCAACCATTTCTTTTGCTATTTCTTCTGTAATCATTCTATTAGCAGCAACTATACCGCCAAATATAGAAAGTTTGTCACTTTCATAGGCTTTTTGCCATGCAGAATAAATATCTTCTCCAGATCCTACACCACAAGGATTAGTATGCTTAATTGCTACTACAGTTGGTTCCTCAAATTCTTTTAATAGTTCCAATGCCCCATTTGCATCATTAATATTATTAAATGACAATTCTTTTCCTTGAAGCTGATCTCCATTTACTAAAGTTCCTTTATTATTAGCAATTTCCTTATAAAATGCTGCTTTTTGATGTGGGTTTTCTCCATATCGTAAATCCTGAATCTTTTCATAAGTTATAGTTAAGTTCTCAGGAAACATTTCAATTTCTTTAGAGTTTTTACGTAGATAATCAGCTATTAAACTATCATATTGTGATGTATGTTCAAATACTTTTAAAGCTAAATTATATCTTGTATCAATATCAGTATTACCATTGTTTTTTATTGTTTCCACAATTTCATCATAATCCTTTGGATCTATAAGAACTGTAACGTCATTATAATTTTTAGCCGCTGCCCTTAACATTGTAGGCCCACCAATATCTATATTTTCAATAGCTTCTTCTAACTTTACTCCATCTTT
>CAYLXY010000309.1:0-2934 GCA_964387405.1 uncultured Clostridiaceae bacterium | reverse complement strand
CCCTTGGTAACAAGGGGTTTAAATAAAAAAATAGTGGTGTCAAGTTGACACTACGGGAATATGTAATGGGGTGGGAATATGAAATCTAAAAATAAAAAAGAAAAAGTAGAATGGAGAAAGCTGGACAATGCTTCTAAGATATTTCCAGCAACTTCAAATAATAGGGATACAAAAGTATTTAGAATATCAGCAGAATTTTATAGGGATATAAATCCTAGAAATCTTCAAAGAGCTTTAGATTTAACATTAGAGGCTTTTCCAATGTATAAATTTATACTTAGACGAGGATTTTTTGGGTATTATTTTGAATCAAGTAATATTTATCCCAAAGTAGAAATTGAATCTACAAATCCATGCTCATCAATATACATAAGGGGAAATAAGAATCTTTTATTTAAAGTATCTTATTACAAAAAGAGGATAAATCTGGAATCATTTCATGTATTATCTGATGGAGCTGGCACCATATGGTTTTTAGAAACCTTGGTATTTCATTATATAAAAATTAATTATAAAGATGAATTAGCTACTATCAAACCTAGTCTTGAACATGGTGCATCAATAAGTCAAAAGATGGATGACAGTTTTTGGAAAAATTACGCATCGGATATTAAAAACACAAAGATAAAAAGAGAAAAATACAGAACTGCTTATAGGATAAAAGGCAAGAGAATAGATGAGGATAAGATGAAAGTAATTGAGGGTGCTATGTCTGTAGAGGAAGTTTTAAAGATATCTAGGGAATATGGCACTAGTATGACTGTATTTCTAACTTCACTTCTTATATATTCAATTTATCTAGACATGCTAAAAAATAAGAGGAAAAAACCAATAGTTATTTCTGTACCCATCAATTTACATAAGTATTATAATTCACTAACTGCTAGGAATTTTTTCACTACTATGAAAATAAGTTATGATTTTCAAAATATGAGTTCGGAAATTAAGGATATAATAGAGTATGTGGGTAAGGAATTTAAAAAGGAATTAGAAGAGGAAAAGATACATTTAAAGTTTGCTAGATTTATGAAGCTTGAAAATAATCCTGTGGCCAGAATTTTACCTCTGACTATAAAAGATTTTTTTATGAAGATAGGGGATAAAATTAATGATAAGAGTATAAGTTCTTCAATATCAAATATCGGAAGAATTAAAACAGTTAAGGAATTTGAAAGCTATATAAAACAATTTAGTATATGTGTAAGTGCAAGGGCACCGAAGATTACATTTTGTTCATATAGGGATCGATTAGTAATTACTTTTACATCTCCATATCTAGAGACTGATATACAGAGAGTGTTTTTTCAATTTCTTTCAAATAGGCATATAGAAATAGAAATCACATCAAATATGTAAAGAGGTGGCAATATGAAATACTGTAAACATTGCAAGGTATATATAAGAGAAGAGCGTAATAGATGTACATTATGCGAGAATATACTGGAAGAAGAATTAAAGGGGAAAAGTGAGCATGTATTTCCACATATACCACCTTTTTATAAGAGTCATTTAGCCTTTAAGATAATGATATTTATATCTATAGTAGCTATAGTGGTTAGTTTTGGAATTAATATAATATTTCCAAGCAAGATAAATTGGCCAATATTATTCATGTTTGCAGTAATTAGTATTTGGGTTGGATTGATAATTATAGTTAAAAAGAGATATCATATACCTAAAAAGATAGTATGGCAGGTAATGATCATATCTATTCTTGCTGTATTTTGGGACTATAAGATAGGGTGGAGAGGATGGTCAATAGATTATGTTATTCCTATAGCTTGTGTTTCAGCTATGATTATAATGTATGTGACAGCAAAGATAATGAATTTGAGTATTAGGGACTATATAACATATGCATTTTTAGATGGAATTTTCGGAATTATTCCTGTATTATTTATAATCTTTGAACTAGTAAATGTTATTTATCCATCTATTATAAGCATTGGATTTAGTGTTATTTCATTATCGGCTATATTTATATTTCAAGGAAAAGAGATAAAGGTAGAAATAAACAAGAGAATGCATATATAAGGGCTGGTGCCAGGTATCAAGTTAAGAGAAAAAACCAATAGTTATTTCTATACCATCAATTTATATTATAATAGAAGGGTAATTAAAACAATCAATCACCCTCCTATTTGCTATTGGATTCAACCATGTCTAGCAAGGATTTTTTAAAGTTTTTATAATCCCTTATAGCTGTTATTCTATCTTTTTCATTTACTATAAAGGTAGGTATACTTTTGACCTTGTAACTTCGGCATAAATTTAAAGCATCAGTTAAAATAGTCTCATATTTTCCTGAATCAACCTTACTGTTCATTTCTTCTATATTTAGTCCGACCTTAGATCCTATTTCATTTATAACTTCTCTGTCAGCTAAATTTTTACTATCTCTATAGTATGCTTTAAAAGTTTCTTCACAAAATTCTTCATATTTACCCTGTGTTTTTGCATACTCGCCTGCTAAATGTGCTCTATGTGTATTAAATTTTTTATCTTTGTTGGAAAATTTAATATTATAGGGTTGTCCAAGTCTATTTAAAGTTTTATAGAATTTGTCTAAATCTTCTTCAGACATACTAGCTGATAGACTATCTCCATCTAGAGAAGTATTTGGGC
This sequence comes from uncultured Clostridiaceae bacterium, assembly GCA_964387405.1. Lineage (GTDB taxonomy): Bacteria > Bacillota > Clostridia > Peptostreptococcales > Natronincolaceae > JAAZJW01. Next base: position 309 of record CAYLXY010000309.1, on the reverse strand, counting down.
TTAGTTCATATGAATAGTATTCAATATTAAGATCTACCCCATCTTCCCTTAACTTATTGACTATGCCTAGTCCAATATAGCAAAATGGTCAAGCAAAGTCAGAAAATAATTTTATCTTTAACAAAATGCCACCTCCAAAAATGTATCTCGATTTAATATACCCAATTAATATTATGAATAACATAAAAAATATTATAAATCTTAAGATATATAGTATTTTAATTAAAGATCTAGGAAATTAGAAGAAACATTTTTAATTTCCTGGATCTTTTTTTATGATTTATAGTTGACTTAACATTATATTGGGTA
>CAYLXY010000308.1:0-2936 GCA_964387405.1 uncultured Clostridiaceae bacterium | reverse complement strand
ATTTTCTTAAATTCTTCAACAGTTTCATAAATAAGTGGCCAAACATTTGGCTGAAAATATATTGAATTTCTTCTTACATCACCTTCATCTAATTCTAAGTTTTTAGCATATTTACCAGTTAGAATACCTTGAGCCAAAGAGCTGTAAACTACTAAATCAATATTATTTTTCTTACAGTAAGGAATAACTTCATATTCATCCTTTCTCCATAATAAGTTATAGCACAATTGATACACATCAAGGTGTCCCACTTGATTTATATCAATCAAATTTTTAATAGACATATTGCTAGCACCAATAGCTTTAATAAGTCCCAATCTACGGCATTTTTCTAGGCCAATCATCATATCTTTTAAGTCAATATTTTTTTTTGGCCAGTGAATGTATAATATATCTATAAAATCTAATCGAAGATTCCTAAGAGATTCTTTTACTAAAGGAACCACTTCGTCTTGAGAAACTGCATGAAACTTTGTTCCAACCACAAATGATTTCCTATTTATCTGGTGTAAAACATTTCCCAAATATTTTTCACCTAATCCTTGATTATAATCTTGAGCGGTATCAAAAAAGTTTATACCATTCTTATAGGAATTGTTAATAACATTCTCAAAATTATTTTTATATTGCTCATCAGGGTTATAAATGCTTCCACCAGTTCCAATAACTGTAATACCTTGGTTAGAAAAGGTTAATACTCTTTTTTCCATCTTGTTTACTCACTTTGTTTTTGAAGCTCTTGTATGCAAAGTGTTGTACCTATCTTATCTTTAGTATTAAAATAAGCATATTTACCACCTATATAACTTCCAAAATGGAATAAATCAAATTCATTTTTATCCAACATTTCTCTTGTTTTTTGAAAGTCATTTGTATCAAATACAATTGAAAATATTCCTTCACCATTCTCTTCTTTGAATTTTCCCCACGGACTATGCTTATCTATAGGCTGAATTAATTCTATAATTAAATTATCCATAACTAAATTCGCAATTTTTATTTCATCTGAAATTTTTTCACCGTGATATATTGTTTGAACATTAGGATCTTTATTATCATTTGCTGCACTTACGATATCTACATCTTTAAAATCAAACATTATCTTAAAATTATCTAAAGCTTTATATATATCATCAACAACTAACACAATTTTTGATATTTTTTTTTGTATTTTAGACATACTATTATTTTTCTCCTTTTGGTTTTCTAAATAAAATAATTACAAATAACATAGCTATTACCAGCATTATGCAACTCATCGCAGAAGCATACCCCATTTTAAAATATTGAAAGGCATTCTTATAAAGAAAGAGTGAATAAAAAATAGTTGCACCATTTGGGCCACCATTTGTAATAATTAAAGATTCAGCAAATGATTGAAATATTGCAATCAAACTTGTTAATATATTAAATATTATAACAGGTGTTAAAACAGGTACTGTTATATGCAAATGTTTTTGCCAATAACCTGCACCATCAAGCTGTGCTGCTTCATAATAGGTAATAGGGATATTATTTATACCCGCTAACAAAATAATTATTGCTTTACCAGAGCCCCAAATCAACATAAGTATAAAACCTGGTTTTGCCCAAAATGGACTAGAAAACCAACCAGGACCTCTCAAATTAAAAAATCTGAAAATGCCATTCACAATCCCAGTATCAGGATTTAAAATCCAAATCCATAAAATCGAACTTATTACAAGCGGGATCAAAGTAGGTAAATAGAATACTACTCTATAAAAAGATGCCCCTTTTATTCTTTTATCACTTAATAGAATTGCTATAAATATCGTAAATACTGTATCGATACTCAATCCGATAAATATCATATAGAGTGTATTGCTTAATGCTTTTATAAATACATCATCATTTGTGAATAAATTAATATAATTCTTAAATCCTACAAACTCTGGTTTTGATATTACATTATAATCACAGAGAGAATAATACATTGAATTTATTAATGGTTGTAAATATAAAAACAAAAAACCAACTATCCAAGGCAAAAGAAATAAAACAATTGTAATATTTTTAATCAAAGTATTTTTCTTCATTCCACTACCCCTTTATTCCCGTCATTGTTATACCTTCAATAAAATATTTCTGTAATACAAAAAATAATATAAAGACAGGTAATACCATACAAACTCCAGCAGATAATAACAAAGTCCATCTAGGATCATTTTGACTCATTATTTGCTGAATACCTAGAGATAATGTATAAAGCTTATTATCGCTTAAAAATACCAGTGGTCCTATAAAATCATTCCAACAATTTAAAAAGGTGAAAATCATTGAAGTAACAATAACTGGTTTGGAAAGGCTCATGACAAACTTTAAATATATAGTAAACTCGGAACTACCATCTATTTTCGCCGACTCAAGAATATCTTTCGGGATTTCTTTGAAAAATTGTCTGTACAAAAAAACAAAGAAGGGCGGTGCTAAATAAGCTGGAACGATTAATGGATTTAAAGTACCTATCCAACCAAGTTTATTAAACATTACAAATAGAGGAATCATTGTAACTTGGAATGGCAACATCATTGTTAAAAGAACTAAATAGAAAACTTTGTCTCTATATTTCCAATTTAAACAAGAAAAAGCATATGCTACCAAAGAACAAGAAATTACAACACCTATTATATTACCTACAACAATAGTTAATGTATTTCTCAAGTATAGAAAGAAAGGGAATTGTACTAATGCTGTATGGAAATTACCCCATTGAGGAGTTTTAGGAAACCAAATTGGAGGATTTGCAAACAATTCAGTATTTGTTTTAAGGGCTCCAGAAAGTAACCATAAAAGTGGCAAAATATATAATAAAGCCATCAAAGTTATTACAAAATAATTTGAAATCATACCAATATTAATTTTTCTTGGCATGGAATATTTTATTTTTTTCATATAAAATTCCTCCTAATTTGGGT
>CAYLXY010000307.1:0-2936 GCA_964387405.1 uncultured Clostridiaceae bacterium | reverse complement strand
CATATAAAATTAAAAAGATTTATATAATAGAGAGTGAGGGTTAAGCCTTGAAAAAGATAGCAGTATTAACTAGTGGCGGAGATGCACCTGGGATGAATGCAGCCATACGTGCAGTTGTAAGAAATGGTATTTATAATTGCCTTAAGGTTTCTGCAGTAAAAGAGGGTTTTAACGGTTTAATTAATGCCCAAATTGAAGATATGAATTTATCCTCTGTAGCAGATATTATCCATAGAGGGGGTACTATTTTAAGAACAGCTAGAAGCGAAGAGTTTAGAACTAAAGAAGGACAAAAAAGAGTTATGAATGTAATTGATATTTTAGGCATAGATGGAATAATAGTAATCGGTGGAGATGGCTCTTTAAAAGGAGCACAGGCCTTAAATTCTCTAGGTGTACCTACAATAGGTATTCCTGGAACTATAGATAATGATCTAGGATATACAGACTATACAATAGGTTTTGATACATCAATTAATACAGTAGTAGATGCTATTAGTAAAATAAGAGATACTTCATCATCCCATGGAAGAGCTAATGTTATTGAAGTTATGGGTCGTAATTGTGGAGATATAGCCTTATATGCCGGACTTGCTGGTGGAGCTGAAAGTATAATTATACCAGAAGTAGAGTTTAATATTGATGAAGTATGCAGTAAGCTTTTAAGGGGAAGAAATAGGGGTAAGTTACATAGTATAATCATATTAGCTGAAGGTGTTGGAGGACCAATTGAAATAAGTGAGGAAATCACTGAAAAAACAGGAATAGAAACAAGAGCTACTATATTAGGACATATTCAAAGAGGAGGTAGTCCAACAGCCTTCGATAGAATCTTGGCTAGTAAAATGGGAGCAAGAGCTGTGGACTTATTATTAGAAGGATCTACAAATAGAGTAGTAGGTCTTAAGGGTAAGAAAATTATTGATATGGACCTAGAAGAAGCATTAAGTATTAAAAGCACTTTCGATATGGATAGCTATGAATTAGCCAAAGTATTGTCGATTTAGTTAATTTATAGATTAATCAGGGGAGGAATTTAAGTGAAGAAAACAAAGATTGTCTGTACTATAGGACCTGCAAGTGATTCAAAAGATGTATTTGAGCAACTTGTTATAAACGGATTAAACGTTGCTAGACTTAATTTTTCACACGGAAGTCATGAAGAACATGCAAGAGTAATAAATACAATAAAAGAGGTAAGATGGGAACTGCATGAACCTATAGCTATTTTATTAGACACTAAGGGTCCAGAAATTAGGACTGGAAAATTTAAAGATCCTGAAGTAGAACTTAAAGACGGACAAAATTTCACAATTACTACAAGGGATGTATTGGGAGATAATACTATATGTAATGTAAGTTATGAAGGACTGGCTAGAGACGTATCTGTAGGAGGTAGAATACTAATAGATGATGGCTTAGTAGGACTTCGTATAAAAAACATAATAGACAATACAGATATTGAATGTGTAGTTGAAAATGGTGGAATTATATCAAATCATAAAGGTGTTAATGTACCTAATACAAAGCTTAATTTACCTGCTATTACTGAAAAAGATAAGCTAGATATTAAATTTGGAATAGAAAAAGATATAGATTTTATTGCTGTGTCTTTTGTTAGAAAGGCATCGGATGTTTTAGATATTAGAAAAATTTTAGAAGATAATAATGCACATCATATCCAAATTATTTCTAAAATAGAAAATCAAGAAGGTTTAGATAATATAGATGAAATTATCAAAGTATCCAATGGAATTATGATAGCAAGAGGAGACCTAGGTGTAGAGATTCCTACAGAGGAAATTCCACTAGCACAAAAAGCACTAATAAAAAAATGTAACAAGGTTGGTAAACCTGTTATTACAGCAACTCAAATGTTAGATTCCATGATTAGAAATCCAAGACCAACTCGTGCAGAGGCAACAGATGTTGCAAATGCTATATTTGATGGTACAGATGCTATTATGTTATCTGGAGAAACAGCTGTAGGGAAATATCCTATAGAGGCAGTAATGATAATGAGTAATATTGCTGAACGTACAGAAGTAGCTATTGATTATAAATCTTTGTTAAGAGATAAGGCTGTTGAAAAAGAAACATTGGTAACAGATGCTATTAGTTATGCAACATGTACAATAGCTGCAGATTTAGAGGCTTCGGCTATTTTAACAGCAACATCTTCTGGTTTTACAGCTAGGATGGTATCTAAATTCAGACCTGCAGTAGCAATTGTTGCTGCTACAACCAATGAGCATATTAGAAGAAGACTATCCTTAAGTTGGGGTGTATATAGCATATTAACTAAACGACTTCATTCTACTGATGATATAATAAGTGTATCTGTAGAAAAAGCTTTAGAGGCTAAACTTATCAGAAATGGAGATCTTGTAGTTATTACAGCTGGTGTACCTGTAGGAGCATCAGGTACAACAAATTTAATAAAAGTACATACTGTAGGACAGATTATTTTATCAGGAACAGGTATAGGAAGTAAATCTGTAACAGGTAAAGTAGTTGTAGTAAAGGATGAAAAAGATTATAATAAAATAGAATATGGAGATATTTTAGTAGTAGAAAGTACTAATAAAGAACTAGTACCATTTATTGAAAAAGTATCTGCCATAATCACAGAAGAAGCTGGACTTACAAGTCATGCAGCTATTGTAGGATTAAATTTAAGAAAAACAACACTAGTTGGTGCATACTTGGCAACTAAAAAGCTAAAAGATGGAGAAATAATTACAATAGATGCTACAAGGGGATTAGTTTATAAAGGTAAAACTAAGGTACTTTAAAAACTTAAAATATAAACACACATTTGCATATGTAGGTACATATAATACAATGGAAATCAAAAATCCCCCTTTTTAGAAAATAACAATGAATACTATAAAAAGGCCTACATTATATTTAAGTATTGTAGGCCTTTTTTAATT
>CAYLXY010000306.1:0-2948 GCA_964387405.1 uncultured Clostridiaceae bacterium | reverse complement strand
CTACTCATGCTGGCTTAAATCTATACTGTTTAGTTTTCAAAGACCTATTTTAATTTTAATTTTTGTCTGCCTCGTTTTGGCGACTTATTTAATATACCACTTTAAAAATATGATGTCAATAGTATTTCGACATTTTTTTAAATACTTTTTAATTTATGTCCTTTTCCTTCGTTATTTTTGTTCAATATGTTTTTAATAGCTTTGACATATTATTCTTAAGGACTAAATTACTTTAACATGTTTTTTTATTTATGTCAATATTTTTCTCATAAATATTTTCTCAACCCCTATATTTTGCAAATCATAACTTTACAACAATTCATATATTCTTATTTTCATTCACTTGTTTTTATTTGTTTAATTTAATAACCTTTCTTTGTTTTTTCAATTTTAAGAAGATTAAAGACCCTCATCTTTTTACTTGATGAGGGTCTTTAATCAAATTGCTTCCTTATTATGTTATATAGTATGCCTATTGTTTTTATTTACCCTCTCTTATCTTTTATCTATTTTTAAAATCTTACTGATATTATTATTTTACTATTAATTTATTTTGCACCTACTGTTTCACTTTTTATTTTGCTTCTGTATATCCCTATAAAAATAGGTGCTAAACAAGCTGCTACTAGTCCACCAGTAAATCCATTATTATATAGATCCATGCCTCCATGTAAATATGCTGTATTTACTACTACTAGCGCGTGAACAGATCCTGCTATTATACCTGCTATCCATCCAAACTCACCAGCTAGTGGCGCCAAGGTTGTTCCAAATAGTGCAGTCAACACCGCACCCAGCGCACCTGGATTCGGTAGTCCTGGTAAAAACCTAGTTGTTAAATATACTCCTATAAAAATAGGCAGAATATTTTTTGTGTGTTTTCCATAAGCACCAAAGGCTACTATAGTAAGGACTCCACCAATATTTGGTCCATTTAACTCTCCGCCTACTAAAAGAATATAGATTACAGACATAATTCCTATTAAACCCATGTTAATTAATGTTAATCCAAATCCATCTAAATTCACAAAATCAGTAGGGGCTTGCCCTGTTCGCTTTACAAAAGTACCATAACCTGAAAAACCTTTATCATTTATAATGTAACCTAATATAACCATTGTAATGAACATTGCTATAAAATATATACTAAAAACAAAGTTATGTCCCTCAAGTGCTATTGCTAAAGTCTCATGGTTTTTATCAAATCCTCTTAACAGGGACATAAATAAAAGTCCAGTCATTCCAGCTGTAAAACCTATGTTATATAAGTTGTAACCTTTATGAAACTTTGGAAAGTGTGCTGCTAAGAATGGTAGTAAAAATCCAGCTACAATTCCAGCTATGATTCCTAGTGTTATTCCTTGTGCAAGTGGTAATCCTAATCCAAAACTAATCTGGCTAACCAAAGGTCCTAAAGCTGTTCCAAAGAAAGCGGGTACAGCATATTTTTTAAATCTTTCCTTTGTGTATAGTGAATGTAAATATACTCCTATAAATATAGGCCAAATATTATATACATTTTTACCAAATAATGCGAATCCTGTTATTGTAAACATTGCTGCCACAACTACTCCACTCATTTCTACATCAGCTATTTTAGCTACAATCAAAGAGGCAATTGTCGTAAGTCCAGCATTAACAAAGGTTGCTCCTATACCTCCTATGACCATGTAATCAGAAATAAGTATACTGCGCGAAGTAATAATACTACCTAACCCACTTATAATTTCTCCTATACTATTAAAGAAAAAACCTGTGATTAGTATAATAATAGCATAAGAAAGTACAATTCCATATTTTGTCGTCTCATCCAAGTTTGCTTTACTAGTTAACTGGCTAGAATTTTGCATATATTTCACTCCTTCTAATATAATTTTTTGTTACTATTTATTTAAATGTATTAGGTCCCATTCTATTATAAATTTTATACACTTGCAAGAGTTATTTTGCTAAATATTCTAAATCTTCTAAAATTTAAAATTACTATTCTACTCAGGTGTTAATATTTCAATCCTTAACTGAGTATAGCAACTTATATGATCTTTTTAATCTTTACAATATTTACAAAGTAGTGTACCATTAAAATACGGTCAGAGTAGATACCATGCGTCAAGTGTTGTAGGATGGGAAGTTGCCTACAAACGAAGAATAGTATTTAAATACTATTCGCGGCATAGTATTCGCATCCGCTGTACATAGAGAATCTATAGATCGTTTCTCTTATGTGGGGCTCTTGTCCGACTTAAGAGAAGGGAGGTGTAGATTATGAATAGTCAAGAAAATATTTCAGTCCATAAATCTATAACTAGCAATAGACTATCAACAAAATCTTTGGTTCTATCTGCTATATTTGTATCTATGAATATTATACTTACAAGAATTGGAGCTATTATGTTATTTGGTGGTAGTGTGCGTTTCAGTTTTGGTAATGTTCCTTTAATTTTATCTGGATTAGTTTTAGGTCCTCTAGCAGGGGCTATGACTGGTTTAGTAGGAGATTTGCTTGGCACTATTATAAATTCTCATGGCGCTGGGTTTCATCCTGGTTTCACATTAAGTGCTATTTTAACTGGTTTGTTACCTGGGCTTATTGTAATTACAAATGGTAGAAAGAGATCTTCTCTATTTAATATAGTCCTTTCAAATATTGCTATATTAATTATTGTAAGTCTTCTTTTAAATACTTATTGGCTTTCACAATTACAAGGAAATGCCTATTTAGCATTATTACCGGCTAGAGCTATTTCTAGTATTGTTATTACTGGAATAAACATTTTCATAACTTATTCCCTAGCTAAAAGCTTAGTAAAAACAGGCTTAATGTTAGATACAGCAAGAATTACTGAAGAATAAGATCTAATTAAATAAAAAATCTAACTTAAATTTAAAATATGTAGAGCCCCTTACTTATATTATATAGGTAAGGGGCTCTACTATGCAAGATTGCT
>CAYLXY010000305.1:0-2951 GCA_964387405.1 uncultured Clostridiaceae bacterium | reverse complement strand
TCATCCTTGATGAACACTCCACTTATGAATCCCATTATTCCCTTGGGCTGCCGTATCATGGTGAAGATGATGATGAGCCCGAAGATTATCAGGTCCACTCCTGATCCCAGGTGAGCCAGGTAGGCCCGGGTGTACTCCTGCAGGGGAATAAGCACTGCCGCACCAAGCAGCGGGCCCCAGAAGGTGCCCAGGCCGCCCAGTATGGTTATAAGCACAAACTTCATGGACATGTCCAGGGACATGACCATGGGGGGATCCACCCTGTAGTTGTACTGAGCGAAGAAGGCTCCGCAAAGGGCGGCAAGCCCCGCAGAAAGGGCCATGGCGGAGAGCTTCACAACGGCGCTGTTCACGCCCAGAGATTCTGCCGTCTCCTGCCCTTCCCTTACCGCTCTCAGGTAGTAGCCCATCCTGTGGGATTCAATCCACCGGACTATGCCGAAGATGAAGACGAAGAGGAAAAGGGCGCCCATATAGTAGCCATTCTTGTCTGACGACCAGGAGAAATTCCGCCACCCGTCCTCAAGAATAGGATAGTCCAGCCCAATGGCTCCTCCTACGGTATTCCAGATCATGAAAAGCCTGCTGAAGATCTCCACTATGGCGAAGGTGGCTATGGCAAAGTAGTGTCCCTTTAGACGGAAGCAGGGGGCGCTTACCAGGACGGACACAATGGCCGCCGCTACGGCCCCTATGGGGGCGCCGTACCAGGGCAGAGTGTTGTACTGAACCACTGCCATGGCCGCACCGTAGGCGCCAATGCCGAAGAAGACGGCGTGGCCGAAGGAAGTCTGGCCGCAGTAGCCGCTTATTATGTTCCAGGCCTGGGCCATGGCGGCATAGAGCAGAATCATGGTAAGCACGTGTCCGTGGAAGGAGCTCCCCACCCCTCCGGGAATAAAGGGCAGGGAAATGGCGCATGCAAGAAACAGGTACCAGATCCGGTCGGAAATTTTCTTGGTATTCATCGTCCGCTCACCACCCAAACAGGCCCTTGGGCCGGATCAGGATTACCGCCAGGTAGACCGCGAAGACCGCGACATACTTCACCACGGCGGCAATGTAAAAGCCTGAAAACGACTCCACAAGGCCGATCAAAATGGCGGCCAGCAGTGCGCCGGGAATGCTGCCAAATCCTCCCAGGGCCACCACAACGAAGGCTATAAGGCTGAAAAGGGAGCCCACCTCCGGGTATACCGCAAGGTATGATGTCATGAGCCCGCCGGTGATGCCAACGCAGGCGCCGCCAATGCCAAAGACCATCAGGTAGATGTTTTCTGTCCTGATGCCCATCAGCTCTGCGGCTTCACTGTCCATGGCGGTGGCCTGTATTGCCCAGCCTAGCCTTGTCTTTTTAAGCATCCAGTAAAGGGCCCCCAGTACCAGCAGCGCAAAGAGGGCTGTCACCAGCTGGGGCGTTGAAAGAATGGCGTTTTCCACGGTTACGGTCTTGCCCTCCATTATGGTGCCGGAGAGCAGCCTGAAGTTGGGCGTAAATCGGTTCATGCAGAAGTTTTTCAGCACCATGGAAAGTCCGAAGGTGGCCAGAAGAGGGGCCATAGCTGATTTGCCGAGGCTGTTTTTTATAATCAGCTTGTAGGTCACAGCCCCCAGTATGAAGAGGAAGATGCCCGCTGCAATCCATGAAAACAGCGGATCCACGTTTAAAAAGAAGCCAATCCAGTAACTTACGTACATGCCCACCATGAGAAATTCTCCGTGGGCGAAGTTGATCACGTCCATAACCCCCCATATCATGCTGAGTCCCGCAGCAACGAGGGCATAGATCAGGCCGTTCAGAAGGCCGTCCAAAAGGACCTGAAGAAAACTGCTCATCATCGCTCATCCTCCTGAAAAAAAGGGGGAGGCAAAATGCCGCCCCCTTTAAAGCTCAAGATTACACCGTTGTCGCCGGCTAATTTCTCTTGTCCCAGGAAGCCATGGGGAATACAGGGTCAGAGTCCTGGTATTTCTCGGGGTATATGGTGTGGTATTTCAGGTCCTTCATCTGGGTGATTACGCTGAGGGCCTTAGTGTTCTGTCCGCCGGGCTCGAAGGCTACCTCGCCGCTCAGGGACAGGGGGGAGGCGAAGGTCTCTGTGGCAAGAATATCCCTGACCTTTTCTGTGTCAAGCTCTCCTGCCTTCTCTATGGCCTGGCCCAGGACCAGCAGCATAACAGCCTCTTGCAGAGAGTCGCTGTCGAACTCCTGCTTCGCCAGAGGATGGTAGAATCTATCCTGGACTTTCATGGCCTCGGGCATGAATTTTGCCGCCAGCTCCGGAGAGAAGCTCATCCCGCCCATAAAGTAGTCGCCGTCTCCGGCAAGCTCTTTCTGTACCGCGGGGTTCTGGTAGCCGGTGCAGTAGTTGATAGCGATCTTGGGAAGCCAGTTGACCTGCTTCATGGTGCGCACCCAGAGGGAGTAGTCGCCGCCAAGGGCAGCGCCGAGCACTGCGTCGGGATTGGCGGCCTTGAGGGTCTGCACCTCGCTGTTAAGGTTGGTGGCTCCGTTATTGAAGGGCACGTCGGCCACAACTTCGAGGCCTATGGTCTTGGCAGCCCTCTTGCCCTCGTCGGCGGCGTGCTTTCCGAACTCCGTGTTCTCGTATATGAGGCCCAGGGTCTTTATCCCGGCTCCCTTCTTTTCGTTGAGGAAGGAGATGTAGTCTACAAACTCATCCGACTCGATGGCGTCGGTGGGGGCATGACGGAAGAAATATTTGTAATCCCTCTCTGTGAGGGCTGCAGAGCTGGAAGCGCCGCAGAGGAAGAGCTTCCTGGCTCTCTCCGCCACTGCGCTTGCCGGTTTAGTGGCGGCGCTGTTGTAGCTCCCTATAATGGCAAACACGCCCTCCTGGTTGTAAAGACGCTCTGCCTCTGATTTGGCCACGTCAGGCTTGCCCTGGTGGTCCGCTTTTACAATCGCGATCTTGTATCCGCCCAGAAGC
>CAYLXY010000304.1:0-2959 GCA_964387405.1 uncultured Clostridiaceae bacterium | reverse complement strand
CGTCTTAGATGTAAAATATGACATATAGTTAAATGGAAGGAGGTGTTTATTATGAGAATTAACAGTTTTAATTTAACTTTCTTTTTCCAATTACTAAATATTGCACTATGGATTGGAATTGCTTACTTTATTTTTAGTTTAGTTATTAAATTACCTAAACGACTCAAACAAAGTGAAGAAAAAATTGAAAGAATAGAGATTATGTTGGAAGAAATAAACAAAAAGTTAGATTAAATAATATCATATCATTTATAAAAGACGAATTAAACAAGTTCATGATAGTAGAAAAGTGCGAAGTAAGGAGGGAATATGAATGAATAAAAAAACAATAGAAAGTGGTTTTGTACGAGCAGTGGGTATTTCATTATTTGTAATTATTATAGGAATAATCGTATCAAAATTATTTATGGACTATTCTTATGGTGACATGTATGAAACTCATTCAATGATGATGTTAGATGCTATTAAAACTTTACTAATTTATCTAAGTGGCATTGTAACATTTTGGGGATATTTAATTTGGAAAGAATTAAATTTGATTAACAGTAAAACCACTAATATAAAGCAAGACTAATTATAATCTTTAGTTTCTTAAAATGATAATTTTTAAAAAGTAATTATAAAACCATGACGCATCCTTATTAAAAGACGAACTAAACAAGTTCATGATAGTAGATTTATGTGGTGCTAAAGGTATAGGTTTACCGGGTTGTTATTTAGGGGGAAGTGCTATGTGTAGGAATAAAGTGGAAGGTCAGTTGAAACAGGCTAAGATTTGGAATAGCATTATATTATTCATTTTTGTAATGATGATAATAGCTTTTGTATCCTCTCTTGGTATTTATAAATACAATCATACTTTTACAGCTAAAAAGTGGATTGCAAAACCAGAAAATAGAAGAAAGATAGTTTCTGACTTATTGAAAGAACATGAGATCGTTGGTATGACAGAAAAACAGATAGTTTCCTTGCTTGGCGAGGAGGAGGCTTATGCAAATACTAAAACATCCTTTAAGATGAGCAGAATATATTTTGAACCTGAAAACACCCTTGTTTATTATTTAGGAATTGATTATATGGATGATATGTGGTTAGTTATATCTTTAGATAAGGGTGTTGTAAGCAGTTATTGCATTGATGTAACATAATATGGCTTTAGAAATGCTCATTGATAGTGTACATAATTTATATTATACGACATACGACTTTAATCAGAGGCTATTATGAATAAAAGGAAGATAGTAGATTTGGAGCAATTAAGGATATTTCAGGATTCCAGTTACACTTGTTTAATGGAGGAGATAAATAATGAAAGCATTTTATAATAATAGAAGGATCTAAATAGATTAATATGTATTAGATATTATAAAATTAAAAATGAAAGATGGAATTTATATGTATGAATACAAGTCTTGACACCACCAACAGTTGGTTATGGAACTATAGGTTATTATGAATTTGTATTTGAAAGGCAAGTTTAGGGTATATAGCCTATATAAGATTACATACTGTACCAATATAGTAATGTAGGTAAATTAATTGCAGGAGAAGTGAAGAAATCTGGGGCTAAGGAATGTGAAAGTAAGTTTGATAAACTATGTTATAATATAAATATAATATACATATGGAGGTGCAGGTTATGAAATGGGAAGAGGTAAGAAAAATTTATCCAGACCAATTCGTAAAACTTAAAATTTTAGATTATCATATGGAGGATAATATGAAAGTTATTGATGACATGGCTGTTATCAAAGGAATTAAAGACAACAAAGAGGCAACTAAAGAGCTTGTACAGTCCACAGGTGATGTTATAGTTTATCATACTAGTAATAAAGAGATTAAGATAGAGGTCAAGAATGTTAGAAGTTATAGGGGAATAATCTAAACTCATTATAATCAAAAACAAAAGTAAATAAATTCAAATAAAAAATAAGATCCTTCTTAACAACTGTTAGGGAGGATTTTTAGGTTTTATTATTGAATTAGTAAAGGTTTATTATAATTTGTAGAGAATAATATATGTAATAGCTAAGATGAATCATATGTAATATATCAAATAGAATAGAGTGGTGAATTTTAAATGGTAGACTTATTAAAAAAAATAGATGAAAAGAAAATGTTATTAGATAATAAAAGGCCTTTACCAACTTACACAGTGAAAAACATTAGGGAGAAGTTATTGCTGGAATGGACTTATGATTCCAATGCTATAGAAGGTAATACTTTGACCCTACAAGAGACAAAAGTAGTACTAGAAGGAATAACAATCGGAGGGAAAACACTAAAAGAGCACCTGGAAGTAATAAATCATAAAGAGGCTATTTTATATGTTGAAGAAATAGTTAAAAACCAAGTAGAATTTAGTGAATGGGAAATAAAAAATATACATAGATTGGTTTTAAAAGGGATAGATGAAGAATATGCTGGAATATATAGAAATCAAAATGTGATAATTAGTGGAGCCCAACATACCCCGCCAAAATTTTTACTAGTTTCAGATCAAATGAAAGATTTAATGTGGTGGTATAAAAACGAAGCGCAAAACTTACATCCAGTTGAGGTAGCTGCACATCTACATGGAATATTTGTAGGAATACATCCTTTTGTTGATGGTAATGGTAGAACAGCAAGATTATTAATGAATTTAGAACTTATGAAAAACGGTTATCCACCTGCAGTTATTAGAGCTGAAAATAGATTAGCATATTATAATTCCTTAGACAAAGCACATACAACTAATGATTATAGTGACTTTACTAAATTAGTTGCAGAAGAAGTTGAAAAAAGCCTAGATATATATCTGGAGTTTACCTAATATAATTATTAATAATATTAAGCTAGATTTTGGAGTTGTTGATCCTGAAGATAGAATTAATGGATTTATAGGGTTGGATTTTCTAATGGGGGTCGGTTCTGTAATAGATTTGGTGATTTAAATATTTATAAAAATAAAAACTAA
>CAYLXY010000303.1:0-2964 GCA_964387405.1 uncultured Clostridiaceae bacterium | reverse complement strand
AATAGCTTGTAACAAAAATCCTCAAAAACCTGATACTAGTAAACAGGAAGATTTGCCTAAATTGCCAAATGTTCTAACAGAACTTGAAGATGGAGTTTTAGAAATTATGTATGATTTAGACTCAGTTACTGGTATAGAAAAAGCTATTGAAAAGAATAATTCTCTTGAAATTAATAAAAACGTCAGTGTAGAAACTGCTGCTAAACTGAGTGCAGAAAATGATGAAGATTCAGAAGAAAAAGATAGTAAAGATAGGGAAAAAGAAAATAACACTACAAATGATAAAAAATCAAAACAGATAGAAGAAAAAGTAGATATTCAAGAATTTATAGTTGAAAATGAAATTATAATTCCCCTTTTAAAATCCAGTGACGTAAAAGGGAGCTTTGAGCAAAGTTCTAGCCCTCCAGCAAATATCGATAAAGTATGGAATGTGATAAATGATAATGTTATAGACATACATAAAAAGTGGAATGTTCTAGAGTCACAATTACCATTAGAAAAAGTATCTTTGGACAAAACTGAAGAATTTGAGAAAATATTAAATAACCTAACTTTATCTATTGTCGATAGAAAGGTACTTAATAGTTTAATATTAGCCAACGAACTAACAAGGGTTACAACTAACTTTAGAAGTTATTTTGATGGTATATCTAATGATGATGTTTATGGAATGTATTATAATACCAGGGGTGCTATTTTATATGCGGCTTCTAATAACTACTCAGGAGCTATCAATCATTTAAACGAAACTAGTAAAATCGGTGATTTCATAAGGCGAGACTTGATTAAAAAAGATTCAGAAAACATACTTAAGAAATTTGAATTATCAATAGAAGACTTAAGAAATCAATTAACAGATGAAAATTTTTATTTAAGCCAAATAAAAGCACCTATTGTTATTAAAAATATAAAGCTTATTCAAGATGTGTTTGAAACAGAAAAATAAGTTATTGTAAGTAAACCCTAATACAAGTGCAAAAGAAGTTGCATATTGTAAATAAACATGCAACTTCCCTATTTTTTGCTTAGATTTTACTTTTACAATCTCATCTTTATATGATCTAGTTTTTATCTACCATAGATTTTTTAATCTAAATTATAATTAGTTTATTCCTAACTGCTCCTAATAAGCCTCAATAAGACTAGTATTGAATTCTATCAATTAAATCATTTAAATCAACTGCTAATTGTGCTAAAGACATACTAGCGCTATTAACTTCTTCAAGTGATGCTGTTTGTTCTTCTGTAGATGCAGATACTTCCTCAGTACTGGCAGCATTTTCTTCTGAAATAGCAGCAAGATTTTCTAATATTCCAAGTATGGAGTTTTTTTCTGCTTCCATATTACTTCCTAATGTCCTAACATCTTCTACTTTTTCTTTTATGTTTTCAATTGCTATTGCCAATTGTTTAAATGTTTCTCCTGTTTGATTAACAGATTGGTTTTGAGACTCCATAATATGGCCTATAGCTTCTACTTTTTGAACAGCAAAAGCAGATTGTTCCTGTAACATTTTAACTGTTTCATCAATTTGACCAGTAGATGCTGTAGATTCCTCTGCTAGTTTTCTAATTTCATCAGCTACTACAGAAAAACCTCTTCCTGCTTCTCCAGCTCTAGCTGCCTCTATTGCTGCATTTAAAGCTAACAAGTTTGTTTGTTCTGCTATGGATGCTATTGTTATACTAGCAGCATTAATTTCGTTTGCTCTATTATTTGTCTCCTTTATTACATCGTGTATATCTAAGGTTGCTTTTTTGCTTACTTCATTTGTTTTCATAAGCTCTGCAAGTGTGATTTCACCTTGATTTTTTAATTCTTCTGTATTTTCAGTAGTTGTAAACAGCTCTTTGGATGATTCTTAATACCCTTTCAATATGTATAGCTAATTCACTTGAATGTATAGCTCCTGTTTCTGTTTCCTTTGCTTGTTCACTTGAAGATTTTGCTATTTCCTCAACTGCTAATGCCAACTCTTCTGCCACTTGTGATGATTCTTCTGATACTGTCGACAATTGTTGGGATGCTGCAGCCACATTTTCTGATGAAGTAGAAACTTGCTTTACAAAACCCCTTAGGTTTTTAACTACTTCATTAAAGGCTCTCGATAGTCTTCCTATTTCATCTTGTCTTCTTAAGTATCTTTCCTCAACATCAATTTTCAAATTAAGATTAGCAACTTCCTCAGCATATTCCGTCATAGCAATAACAGGTTTACTAATAGTTCTACTAATTAATATTGCGACTCCAATACTTATAATTAATGCCATTAATACCACTAATAATGTATTTTTTTGTAAGCCTCGTAAATTGCTGGTAACCTCAGATTCATAAGCACCTACTGCAATAGACCACCCATTAATGCCTAATGGTGTATAGGCCATTAGTCTATCTATACCTTCGAATTTATAAGTATCATGTCCACTTTCACTATTTATCATTTTTAAAAACACTGAATTTAACTCTTTGTATGCAGGATCATTCTCATTATCTCTAAGAAAATTTACTTGATCAAATACAAGATCCCTATTATTGTGCCCAATAAAAGTTCCATTAGAATCTATAATAAATCCATAACCTGATTCTCCAAAAGATATTTCTTCTACTATATTAGTTAATTCTAATCCATCAATAATTCCCGATAAGACACCTACAATTTTATTATTTCTATATATAGGTACTGCTATATTAGTTACTATAGAATTATCTGCTGGATTTACTAATATTTCTGATATATTCGAGTTGCCATTTAATGCTACTTCAAAATACTCTTTATCTGAAATATCATAGATTTCTCCATGTATGCCTTGCCACATTCCATCATTGTAACTAATTCCTATATTTGTATAATCTAAGTTTTCAGTTGCATCCTTTAATGTTGCAAGCTTTTCTGCCAATGTCCATTGTTCTTCTGTAATAATTTTATTGTTTGCCAACATCTCTAAATCTTCAATATAATT
>CAYLXY010000302.1:0-2966 GCA_964387405.1 uncultured Clostridiaceae bacterium | reverse complement strand
AGTCCTACATTTGTATTTGAGTTTGATGATGCACTGGCTAAGAGATCTGCAAAGCTTGATGCATCTTTTGCTTCCATACCAAAGGCTGTAAGTGCATCTGTTACAATATCAGAAACTGAACCTAAGTTTTCACCGCTGGCAGCAGCCAACATCATAACCCCATCAAGTCCATCTACCATTTGATTTGTATCCCAACCTGCCATGGCCATATATTTTAAAGCTTCAGCAGATTCAGTGGCAGAAAACTTAGTAGTAGCTCCCATCTCTTTAGCTTTGTCCTCTAGCTGTTTTAAGTCATTACCTGTAGCACCAGATATGGCTGCGACTTCACTCATTCCAGCTTGAAAGTCAGAGCCTACTTTTGTAGCAGCAGTTCCAATTCCCACTAGAGGTAGGGTAAGTTTTTTAGTTAAATCCTTTCCTACGCTTTCCATCTTTTTACCTACATCTTGAAACTTCTGTCCTAGAGGTTCTAATGTTTGGGAGAGCTTATAGAAGCTATTTGATTGAAGCTCTATTTCTTTATTCAAACTATTTAAGCCCTGCTCCATAGAAGATAGTTTTGCCTGGGCATTGTTTAATTTAATCTCTAAATCCTGGGTAGCCTTAGCATCTTTACCCTTAGTTTCTACAGACTTTGCGTGGGCTTGTTTTAGGGCATCTACCTTTTGTCTTTGCAGTTCAGTTTGCTTGGTTAGATTGGTGGATTTTAATTTAAGATTATCTAGTTCTTTTCCATGCTTACCTAGTTCTGTGCTTGCAAGCTTAAACTCAGATTGGACCTTTTTCATTTCTCTATTTAAGGCACCTATTCCATTTTGAAATCCTGTAGAATCAAGTCCAACTACTACATTTAAATTTCCTATTTCCTTTGCCACTATGCATCACCTCACTTTTGGGCATATCGAGTAGCTAGAAAATAGGATAATTTATCCTATTTTCTTTGCTCTCACAGAACCGGACTTACGTTTGCCGTATCCGGCTCCTGAAATTTCTCACTAACTAATAATAGTTAGACAATAATCCAACTTTGTATTTCGTTAAATCTATGAGTCCAAGTTCCTCAAAGTGTTTATTAGGAAGTAACCTATGAACAATGTGTACAGCTGAATTCTTCCACTTGGTCATTGACATCTTCTCTCCTGTCCCTTTAATTCCTTGTTTTCTCATTTCTTTGTGCATAGCCTTGTAGGTTTTCCAATGCCTTATCTGAATCATACGTAAACGCCTTCTTATCCATTGCATTACATCCCTGATTAGAGTTTTGATATTGGCAATCCTGTAATAGTTAATCCATCCCCTAAGTAATGGATTTAATTCCCTTATGATGGCTTCCATACTTTTACCTGCGTTTCTTTTAGTTTTATCCCGGATTTTGTCTTTGAATCTTTTCACCCTTTTGGGGTTTGCTGTTATCCACTTTCTGTAGATAACAAATCCTAGAAATTCAACTCCCTCAAAAACGTTTGTGGTCTTTGTTTTATCTCTATTAACTGTAAGTTTTAGTTCTTCCTCAAGTATCTTTGTTGCATAAGTTCTATAATTACCAACCATTTTCTTATCTTTTGCAAAGATAAGAATATCATCAGCATATCTTACTATCCTTATGCCTTTGTCTTTCATCTTTTGGTCAAACTTGTTTAGATAGATATTACTAATTAATGGTGATATGACCCCACCTTGTGGACTTCCGACTTCTGTTTCACTAAATTCATCATCTTGCATTACCCCTGATTTTAAGAATCCTTCAATCAGGTTTAATACTCTCCCATCACTTATCTTTTCAGCTATTGCGTCTATGATTAGTTCGTGGTCTAAGGTATCAAAGCATTTGCTTAGGTCCATGTCAATTACATGTGTTAATCCATACTTATTCAGGAACCTTTCTGCTTTTGCTACTGCTTGTTGTTGTGAACGTTTAGGTCGATATCCATAGCTTGATGGATGGAAAGTTTCATCAAATATTGGTTCTATTACATTTACAATTGCTTGTTGCACCACCCTATCTTTTACCGTAGGTATTCCCAGTAATCTTACACCACCATCTGGTTTCTCAATTTCTGCTCTTCTTACTGGACTGGGTATATACGTGTTGGTTTTCAGTTTCTCATGAAGAAACTCAATATTTTCATCTAATTTCAACGCAAAGTCTAGAACAGTTTCCCCATCTATTCCTGGGGCTCCATTGTTTTTCTTTACACGTTTAAAGGATAGTTGTAAATTTTCTGTTCGATATATTTTATCGATTAGGCTGTACCATTTCTTCATGTTCCACCTCCATTATTGCTGTATCTCCTATTTCTATTGTTTGAGCTATATGTTCTTCATTAGGGTCACTTGACGTCTCTAGCTCTATGGCAATCTTATCTTCGTTGTCCCTAACTACTTCATATTCGTGTCGCCATTATCCTTCGCAATTTGTTTTATGCCAAAAATACGCACCTTCTAGCATTTCAGCCTTCTTTTAACACCTTCACTTTTCCTTTAAATTCTTTTTGATACACTTTGAAATCTCTTTCACCCTTCGCATCTACCATAATCTTTTGAACTATGATAGTCACATCAACTGTGTGATGTGTCACCTGTATTTTATCCTCCAGTCTATTGCTAGCTTTCTTTGGTACAGGTTTAATCACTACTATGGCTTCATCTGCATACTGCACCCTAATTTCATCTCTTGCTTTCGCTTGTAAATGAAACCTACAGCTACGCATACAGTACTTCCAAGGTTAAGTTGCTCCGCCTATATTAAAACGACCATCAAAACATATGCAGTTTAGCTAATTTTAGGACTTTCCCATTTTTCGCAGGGTTATCCACTACATATGCCAACACTGGTTCGCTTTCGCTTCGTTCCAATAATCGCCATCAGCTTCCTTCAGACCCTTTTGTCGCCAAAAACGCCCTTGCCTACAGCTTATCTTCCCATTAGCTAGGTGATAGGTTTTCTTTCAAACCATCGGCTC
>CAYLXY010000301.1:0-2972 GCA_964387405.1 uncultured Clostridiaceae bacterium | reverse complement strand
AGAAATCTATTAAGAAGTTAGAAAGAGAGATAACCCATCTTTTAAACAAGCAAAATTCCTTAGTTGACTTAAGATTAGAAGAAAAAATAGATGAAAATTTATATGAAGAAAAGTATCTACCTAAGTTTCGTACAAACGAAAAATAAGTTCTTCAAAAAAACATAATAGTAATTATTTGCTGTAAAATGTTATATATTAACTTGAATTCCATATCTTAGTCGTTAGCAAAGTATACCAAATTAAAATTTCGCACAAAAATAAAAAGTAAAAACCGTTTTACCATATAAAGCCGACTATTCCTTGATAAGGCAATATGATTAAATATATCATAAAAAACTCAATTGCATATACCGAGGTTTAGTTAATATATCGGCAATAATTTTCGCTAAACGAGTGATTGTAGGGATTTGAACATCTATACCTTTATCAGTTCTTTTAACAAATCCTTTTGTATTGCCAGCTTCTTTTACTAGAACCCCTACACCTACATCTTCAAGTTCTGTGTTTACTAGAACATCTGCTCTAAAGCAACTTATTAAGTTGTGAGTTATAAATACTAACCATAAGAAGGCATAAATGCCATAAAACTTTGTAGTTCTAAGATTTTTAATATGATATACATTCTTAGTCATTTTAAAGAAAGCCTCAATGGTCTGTCGTTCATTATAAAAATGAAATAAATCTGTTGAATTCATGTGCTTTATTGGTATATTTGTTATAAGCAAAGAGTATTTAATCTTGCCACTATCGGAAAGAGTTCGGACAATAATTTTTCTAAGAACACTATTATCTTGAATTTCATGTACCCAAGCAGAATCAGCAACTTGAGTATATTCGGAATATGCTATATCGTTTGCTAAGTTTTTGGCTGAAGTTGTAGAATAACCTTTTGTGATAAACTTTAATCCAGGAACATCACTAAGTTTCTCAATATTATCCATAGAACCGAATCCACTATCTGTTCTTAGGATTAAACTTCCGTTATAGAGTTGTTCCTCATATTTAAGCAAAATATCATTTAATAGTTCATCATAATGTTTTGTGCAATGAGCATTACCAGAGTCAAGTTTCAAGGTGATGGTTTCTGAAAATTCGCCTGTAAAAGCAGCTGCTAGTTGGTAGCCTCTTTGATTTTTCTTCTTAGCAAAGTAGCCTTTATTAGCGAGTTCATAGGATTTACCATTAGCTATTAGACCTGTTTGATCAATATCTACAACTACTGGTTTAGTAGACAGAACTGAACTGCTATTTTGAATAAATGTTTCATGATGAATATTTTTAAGCTGTTTAATACTATCACTGTCCATTCGAGTCAAAAGTAAATTAATCTGAGATTGATCTGGGATTTTGTTCATGTCAAACATGTTTGCTGCTAGAATTTCAGGTGCAAGTTTCTCATTAATATCTTTCATATACTCACATCCTATTGCTATGGACATAATTATGGTGATAAGTTTTTGATAAACAGAATACTCAACTTTTTTCATCTTAATTGCAAAACCTTTTAAAGGGTTGAAAAATCTAATTTCAAGTCCAAATTTCATAACAGCGACTAGCCAAGTAGAAGCATTTTCTTCTTTACAAATAGTTTGAGAAAAGGTAATATTATTCATAGGGTAATACCTTCCTTTCATATAATTTTTTTGTGGTTGATAAAATTATACTTGATATTTAGGTATTACCCTATAATTGTTTTTGTAAAACAATCATATGCTAAACTATTTAAATTTAAATTATTCTGTTTGTACGAAATTTAGGTAATTAGATTATGTTAAAAAAGTGGCATGCTAGCCTTAGATGAAAAAAGGATGAAAGGAAGATAAATATGAAAAAGATAACATTTTTAAACTCTGGCATATTAGATTATGATAAAAATCTTGATTTTTCATCATTAATGGCCTTAGGGGAATTTACAAATTACATACAAAGTGCCCATGATGAAATATTAGAAAGAGTAAAAGATCAAAATATTATAATAACTAAAGAGTTAACCCTGCCAAAAGACTTAATAGAAAAATTTCCGCCTTCAATTGAGTTAATATGTGAGGCTGGTACAGGCTATAACAACATTAGCCTTGAGGCTGCGAATAAAAAGGGTAT
The DNA here is from genome assembly GCA_964387405.1 of uncultured Clostridiaceae bacterium. Lineage (GTDB taxonomy): Bacteria > Bacillota > Clostridia > Peptostreptococcales > Natronincolaceae > JAAZJW01. The sequence continues at coordinate 872 of CAYLXY010000301.1, read as the reverse complement.
AAGGGTTTGCAATATACCTGGTTATAGTACAGAAGCTGTAGCCCAGCTAGCAATTACCTCTATATTAAACCTTAGTTCTTCTATAATCAGACAGCAGAATATGATTTGCAGGAAGGATTTTTCAAATTTTACTGAACATCTTAAAGTACCACATGTAGAAGTAAAAGATAAGGTTCTAGGCCTTATTGGTACAGGCTCTATAGGTGAAGAAGTTATGAAAATAGCCCTTGCCTTAAATATGAAAATCTTAACATATAGCAGGACTACAAAACAGTATGAAAATCCAAATATAAAATCAGTTTCTCTTGAAGAACTATTAAAGAATAGTGATTTTGTTTCTATTCATTGTCCACTTACGGAATCTACCAAACACCTTATTAATAAGGAAAGGTTAGGGCTAATGAAGCCAACAGCATTTATTATAAATACCGCAAGAGGACCTATCATTAAGGAGATGGACCTTATTGAAGCCCTACAAAACAGGGTAATAGCAGGAGCAGCTCTAGATGTACAAGATCCAGAACCACCAAAACTAGATAATCCTTTATTTACAATGGACAATGTAATTCTTACTCCTCATATCGGCTGGAGGTGCTTAGAGTCAAGACAAAGGCTAGTTGATTTATTAGGAAACACTATAGAGGCTTTTATTGAAGGAAATCCTATAAACCTTGTAGGATAATAGATATTTTAAATGTTTATATTTTAAATATTTGTAGTGTAGCAAAATATATTTACTGTACAGCTCCGACTTTTAATCTAAGTATGTTGGAGCTGTTTTTTTATTGCTTGTAAATAAAGACCCACATAATATATAACTAGACAGTCAAAAGTTTTTTAAAATAAAACAACTCTTTTAAGAAGATTTATGG
>CAYLXY010000300.1:0-3008 GCA_964387405.1 uncultured Clostridiaceae bacterium | reverse complement strand
AGCAATGTTAGGAATCTATATTATCTTAATAATCCTATTTTATTAAAAGGATATAATCGTACAAATGCTTTACCAATAATTGTATTGTAATTTATAGATCCTAAAATTCCATCCCGGCTATCTAAGCTATTTCCCCTATTATCTCCCATTACAAATATTTCATCTTCTGGTACAGTTAAATCAATATTACCTGCTGTATGATTTTCTGCAATATAATCTTCTTCTAATTGTTTACCGTTTATGTAGATATTTCCTTCTCTAATTACTAATTCATCACCTGGTATAGCTATTATACGTTTAATTAATAACTTTTCTTTGCCTTTATCTGTTTTTAAATTAGATTCAAATACTATTATATCCCCTCTTTTAGGTACACTCCTTTTATATAGAAATCTGTTAATAATTAAAAAATCATTTTCCTCTAAAGTTGGGCTCATTGAGTAGTTTTTTACAATAGTTGGTTTTGCAAAAGTTGTAATTATTAAAGCAATAACTAATGATAGTAAAATAGTTTTTATCCACTCAATTATTTCATTCTTCATCCTTTGTCCCCCTGTCTATATATATAAACTAACTTTTCTATATCATTTTACCACTGTAAACAATGTAAATCAACTCTGACATATTTCTTATACTTATTTTTTATCCTATATTTGTCTATATATATTTATTGATGATTTTATCTCTTTATGTTATGCTAAAATAAAGTATTCAGATTCTAATAAGGGGCTGAGCCAATTGGATAAGATAAAAGATTTTTTTCACTATTTTTCAGATATTATTTTTGCTATATTTATTGCTAGTATAATGTTTCTTGTTCTGACATTTAATTTAGGAAGTTGGTATAATGATTCTTCAAATACCGTCTTAGCGGACAATACTACTAATACTCAGGAAAATCAAAACAATAATATAAATAATAAACCAAGTAAGAATATGAATATAGAAAATAAAAATAATGAATTAGAAACAGAAGATAATATAAATAAAACTGGTGTAGAGAGTGTACAAAATAATAATGAAATAGATTCTAGTATAGATGAAAATGAAGAAGAAAATAAAATAAATGAAGTAATTCAAGAAACTAAAAAAATATTTATTCCTAATGGAACATTTGGTGCAAGAATAGCAACCATATTAAAAGAAAATGAATTAATAGATAATCCACAAGATTTTGTTCAAGCTGCTGAGAACCTAAATCTGGTAAATAGATTGAAATCCGGTTCTTTTGAAATACCTGCTAGTGCAAGTGTAGAAGATATGGTTAAAATTATTGCAGGACAAAAAAATATGTAGTATGTACATACTACATATTTTTATTTTTTTAAAAGTATTTATTTAGTATCTACATTTTAATATCTTAGATTTTAGTATCTTACATTTTAAAATTCCTCATCTAAATCCTCTATTCTGTTATAATTATCTTTACTATCCTTTGTATATTGATTTAATTTTTTCAAAGTACTAATCCATAAATATATAACATAAGGAATAAAAACAATCATCAAAATTGGAATTTGTGCCATTAAAATAAAATTAAATAAACCATGTAAAATTATAGGTATTATTAATGATGCTTTGTAATAATAACCCTTTAACTTAGGATTGTCTGTATATTTACTTAATGATAAATAATAGCCCATAGTAATACCAAACAACATATGACCTGGCACGGATAAAAGTCCCCTCATAATTCCTACATAATAACTTCCCGTATATCGAAATACAACATACATAATATTTTCTACAGTGGCAAATCCTAAGGCTGAAAACACAGCATAAACTATTCCATCTAGTTTTTCATTGAAGTTTTCATTATTATAAACACCATATATAACTACGGATCTTTTAAAAAATTCCTCTGTTAGTCCTGCAACAATAAATGCTGTATATGCTATTGAAAATAATCCCGGAAAAATATTGATAAATAGCAATAGCTTCTGAAAAAATATTACTGGTATTACAGATAATGCTCCCATTAAAAATATACGCAATAAAAGATGCCATGGTTCTCTATCATATCTATCTGTTAAGTATATACCTATAGCTAAAGCTATTGTAGGTGTAATTGCAATAATTACTAACCTTGTAAGCATACTGTTCTCCTTTCAGATTAGTATTAATAAATTTGAATTTTACTTGTTTGTTTAGTATTATTCTTTTTGCTGAAAATTAACCCTTAAATATACAAAAGGTCGTCTATGTAATTACATAGACGACCTTTTTTTACAACTTTATCCTAATATTAGTTTGTTTTCAACCTAAAAAAACAATTTCTTTTATTTGAATTATTGTAATAATTATAAATAAAATACTTGTAAAAATTAATGGTATAAATTCAAATTTTCCAACCTCTGTTTCCTTATCTTCATAGTTTACTTTTAAATTTAATTTTTCTTGATCTTTTTTAATAATTTTAACAAGTTGATATGCAATTAATAAAGTTACTACAGAAATAATCCCAAATATTACTGTATTAGCTAACATAGCTATTGTAGTTGGTATTTCCATAGCTATTTCATTAGCTAGATCTGCGTCTGGAATAAGATCCGTAAGTAAGTTTAATATAAATCCAAGTGTAACTGCAAAACCATTATTAACAATATGACCTATTATTCCAGCAAAAATAGAATTTGTTTCTAAAACTAAATATCCAAATACTAAGCCTAATACTATAGGTCCCATTAAATTATATATATTAAAATGGAAAAATCCAAATAAAGCTGCAGAAATAATAATAGAATTTTTCTTTCCCATTCTTTCATATACTGATAAAATAAATCCTCTAAAAAATATTTCTTCGCAAATCCCTGCTGATACAGCAACTATTAACATTAATGTTATATACTCCCTACTATTAGCAGCCATAGGTAATTGTGGTATATTTAAGTTTCCAAACAAACTTAAAATAGTCATTAGTAATGCATTACCAAAAACCGCTAATGGATAGGTTAATATAGTAATACAGGCTACTAAGAAACCATGTTTAAAGCTTATTTTATTTAATT
>CAYLXY010000299.1:0-3019 GCA_964387405.1 uncultured Clostridiaceae bacterium | reverse complement strand
TTATTATTCTAAATAGATTGGTTGAATATCTACTTAATTGGTAGGATATTAAAAAAGAAATAAGGAGTGAAAAAATGAAAGAATTATTAACTGGAAATGAGGCCATGGCACGTGGGGCATATGAAGCAGGAGTAAAATATGCATCTGCATATCCTGGAACACCGAGTACGGAAATACTTGAAAATATAGCAAAATATAAAGACGATATTTTAGCTGAGTGGGCAACAAACGAAAAAGTTGCATTAGAAACTGTTATAGGAGCATCTATAGCTGGTGCTAGATCAATAGCTGCTATGAAACACGTAGGTGTTAACGTTGCGGCAGACCCCCTGTTTACAGTCTCATATACAGGTATTAATGGAGGTTTGGTTTTAATAACTGCAGATGAACCGGGACAGCATTCATCTCAAAATGAACAAGATAATCGTAACTATGCAAAATTTGCAAAAATTCCAATGTTAGAACCATCAGATAGTCAAGAATCAAAGGACATGATAAAGACTGGATTTGAAATAAGTGAAGCCTTTGATACACCTGTTCTAGTAAGGGTTACAACACGAGTATGTCATTCAAAAGGAATAGTAAATTGTTATGAAAGAGAAGAAATCGAAATAAAAAATTATGAAAAAGATGTAACAAAATACGTAAGTGTACCAGCTTTTTCAAAAAAGATGAGGGTAAAAGTTGAAGAAAGAATGGAAAAGCTATTAGATTATTCAAATAGTACAGAGTTAAATTATTTTGAGTGGAAGGATAAGAAAATAGGAGTAATAGCTTCAGGCGGAGTATTTACATTTGCTAAAGAAGTATTTGGAGATACTGCATCTTATTTAAAACTAGGATTTACAAATCCACTTCCTAGCGAAAAAATAAAAGAGTTTGCTAGTCAAGTTGAAAAAATATATATTATTGAAGAAAACGATCCATATATAGAAGAACAGGTTAAAATTTTAGGAATTGAATGTTTTGGAAAAAACACATTTCCTTCATATGGTGAATTGACACCAGATGTTATAAGAAAATCTGTTTATGGGGAAACAAATAAGACAATAGAATATGATAAAGAAAAGGTTGTTCCAAGACCTCCTACACTTTGTACAGGATGTCCACATAGAGGTTTCTTCTATGAATTAGGAAAGCGAAAAGATCTTATGGTATCTGGAGATATAGGATGTTATACATTAGGATTTGCAGAGCCATATAATGCTATGGATCTTACTATATGTATGGGTGCAAGTGCAAGCATGGGACATGGTGCACAACAAGTATTTAATATGAAAAAGGATTCGGAAAAAAGAGTAGTATCAGTAATGGGAGATTCAACATTTTTCCATACAGGAATAAATTCCCTTATAAATGTAGCTTATAATAGAAGTAATGCAGTTACAGTAATTTTAGATAATAGAATAACAGGAATGACGGGACATCAAGAAAACCCGGGAACAGGATATACCCTACAAGGCAAAGAAACAGTTGAACTAGATATAGGAAAGCTTGTAAGAGCATCAGGTATTGAAAATATTGTACAAATAGACCCAAACGATATTAGTGCAGTTAAAAATGCTCTTGATTGGGCTTTAAGCCTTGAAGAACCTTCAGTTATTATTACAAGATGGCCATGTGTATTAAAGAAATTATCAGTGCAAGATAAGGAAGAATTTAAAGAAATATTCCAAAGCAAATACAGTATAGACCATGATAAATGTATTGGATGTAGAGCGTGTGTTAGAACAGGTTGCCCTGCTATATCCTTTAATAAAGAAACAAAGAAATCAACTATAGACTTAGACCAATGTGTAGGTTGCAGTGTATGTTTTCAGGTTTGTCCTGTAAAAGCTATAGGAAAGGTGGAAGCATAATATGGTAAAAAGTATTCTTTTAGTAGGAGTAGGGGGACAAGGAACAATTCTTGCAAGTAAATTATTAACAACAGGTCTTATGGAAGCTGGATATGATGTGAAAATGAGCGAAATCCACGGAATGTCTCAAAGAGGAGGATCTGTTTCATCCCAAGTTAGATATGGGGAAAAAGTAGAATCTGCAGTTATTGAATTAGGAGGAGCAGATATACTAGTAGGATTTGAAAAAATGGAAGCATTAAGGTGGCTTGAATATTTAAAACCAGATGGAAAGGTTGTAGTTAACAACCATGAAATAGGTTCTATATCTATACTTTCTGGTAAAATTGATTATCCCCAAGGAATAATAGAAGAAATTTCAGAAAAAGTAGATACTATAGTTATAGATGCGGCTAAACATGCTAGGGCTATGGGAAATTCTAAAGTTATGAATATTATATTGCTAGGAGCAACTATAAAATCAATGGGATTAGACCATATAGATTGGGAAAAGATTATAAGGGAAAATGTAAAACAACAATTTATAGATATTAATGTGGAGGCTTTTAAATATGGTGCAAGTTTAGTAGGATAAAGGACGTGGTTTTATGGATAATACAGAAAGAAGAAAAGTTATATTAAACAAACTTATGACTAGTAAGGAACCTATTAAAGGAACTGATTTGGCACAGGTATTTAATATATCAAGACAGGTTATAGTACAGGATATAGCCCTTTTAAGAGCCCAGGGAGAGGATATTATAGCAACTCCACAGGGATATATGATTCCTATAAAAAAAGATAATAAAATAAGAAAGCGAATAGTTTGTAAACATGAAGGATACAATGCTATTGAAGAAGAATTACAAATTATGATAGATCATGGAGCAACTATAATAGATGTAATAGTAGAACATCCAATATATGGGGAAATAATAAGCATGCTTAACATAAGTCACAAAAAAGATTTAGACAATTTTATAAATAAAATTATTAAAAAGAAAGCAGAGCCCCTAGCCACATTAACAGAGGGTATTCATATTCACACTATAGAAATAGATAATGAAGAAATCTTTAAAGAAATGGAAAAAGAATTAAACAAAAAAGGATATTTGATTGAAAACTAAAAATAAAATATAACTTGAAAGATTTATATTTTTATGGTAAATTCAATTTAATAA
>CAYLXY010000298.1:0-3055 GCA_964387405.1 uncultured Clostridiaceae bacterium | reverse complement strand
TAAATCATCTGTATTATAAAACTTTTTTAATATTTCATTGCCTTTTTCTTCAATGTCTATGTCTGCAAACAATTCTGGGTAGCTCTTCTTAGCCATATAATATAAATCTGTTAGACCAGTAGCAATGTCCCATCCCATGTAAGTTTGCTTTATACTGTATATTTTATTTTCCTTTACAGCTGTTAAGTTTTTTAATGTTGGATCATTTGTAAAATCTTCAATATTTGCTCTTCTATTTTTAGCAGGTGCATGTAAAAAAATAATCTGTGGATCCCAAACTGCTAGCTGTTCTTTTGAGACTTCTCCACCATTAGGCCCAATTTCCTTAGCAACATTATCTAAATCCAATTGAATTAAAGGCAAGTATGCTTTACTTGAATTTAAGGCCCCACCTACACTAGCATTATAAACTCTAGCTTTAGATTCGGCTGGAATTTTTTTGATTTTTTCTGTAACAAACTCTATGTTTTCTTTATAATAATCAACCAAAGCTCTAGCTCTTTCTTCTCTATTTGTAATTTTACCCATTAATCTATATGCATCTACAAGATTATCTACACTAGTTCCTTCACCAGCTATATTGTTTAGGGCAATAACAGGTAGGCCAGATTTTTTTTGCAAGTCATCTGCTCTATCTGCTGTGTCTTCTATTTTACTAAAACTCCAAGTAATAATAAGATCTGGCTGTAAGGCTATTAAACTTTCAATATTAATTTCACTTCCTGGAGGTCCACCACCTACTTTAGTTAGTTCTTTTACTTTGGGAAAAATTCCAACTTCAATGGTATCTACATCAGAATACTTTGAATCATACATATTATCAGGTGCTCCAACCAATAAATCTGTAGCATCTAATTGTACTAAAATTCTGTAAGCATCTACATTAGGAGTAGCTATTTTATTTATTTTTTTAGGAAGTATAACTGTTCTGCCCGCCATATCCACTATTTCAATCTCTTCAACTTATCCATCTTCATTAGCATTTACATTGTCAGAAAAACTTGTTTCCTCTTCAATATTCTTTATCTTATCCTTGCAAGCAGATAAAGATAAAGCAAGTATTAAAAACACACTTAAAACTAACAATCTCTTTTTCATTTAATCACTCCTCATTTTATTATTAAAAGCATTAAAGAATTAAAGAATCAAAGCATTAAAGCATGGGGTCTTCCTAAATGTTCTATAATATTAGAATTCACATTAAATGTTTTTTTTATATTTTCTGAAGTAACAACTTCCTCAGGAGTTCCCTGTGCTATTATTTTTCCTTTCTTTAGCATTACAATCTTATCTGCTGTTTCAGATGCTAAATTAATATCATGCATAATACAAAATGATCCAATGGTTTCATTTCTTGCAAGATCTCGCATATAGTACATTACTTCCCTTTGGTTTTTTATATCTAAACCACTAGTAGGCTCATCCATCATAATAAACTGTGGATTTTTAACTAAAGCTCTTGCAATAGTAACTTTTTGTAACTGTCCACCACTTAATTGATTGACATTGCTATTTGCAATACTACTTAAATCCATTTTTTCTATTATATTTGACACTTGTTCTAAATACTTTTCTTTAGAGGAAAAATTACCTTTTCCTAATCCCATAGCAATCATTTCAAATACAGAAATTGATAAATTCATTTCATATGATTGCGGCACATATCCAATATAATTAGACTTTTCTTTAATAGTCAAACTTTTCATGTTTTTATTTAAAATTATAATTTGGTTTTTATATTTTTTAAGCAATCCACTAGTGCATTTTATTAAAGTAGACTTACCACTTCCATTTGGACCTAATAAAACTATAAACTCCCCTTTTTTTATTTGTAAACTAATATTAGATAATACTTGATTTTTACCATATGCAAAGGATATATTATTGACTTTGATACTATTATTATTCAATTAAATCCTCCTTCTATTTTTAAAAATCATAATTAAAAATACTGGAGAGCCAATAAAAGCTGTTAAAACACCTACGGGCAATACTTTTGGGGCAATTATATTTAAAGCTATAGAATCTGCTAATATTAAAAGTAGAGCTCCTCCAAGGGCAGATCCTGCTATTAAAAACTTATTATTTGACCCTAGGATCAAACGTATTAGATGAGGTACTACAAGGCCTATAAATCCAATCATCCCTGTAAATGCTGTTATTCCACCTACTAATAGGGATAATACTAGCATTAGTTTTATTCTTAGTTTTTTGGCATCCGTACCCAAGCTTTCTGCAACTTCATCACCTAAAGCCATTTTATTAAGATCTGATGTTTTTGAAATTATGTAGGGGAGGGTCAATAATAAAATTACTCCCACATAGCTAATACTAATCCAATCAGCTTTTCCGAGACTTCCTACCTGCCAGTACATAAGTTCTTTGGATGAATATACATCTGCAAAATATGTTATTAAAGTTACTATTGCATTAAAAAAATTCATAAGGGCTATTCCTGCTAATATTAAATCTTGATGAGAATTATTTCTAATTCTAGCTATTACTAATATTAAAATACTTGCTGCCATAGCAAATAAAAAAGCATTAGAAATGGTGAGTAATTCGCCTGTTAATCCAAAGGGGCTAAATCCATAAATTATTGCAAGTGAAGCTCCTAAACCTGCACCAGAAGAAATACCTAATGTGTATGGAGAAGCCATTGGATTCATTAAAATAGTTTGCATTAAAGCACCAGATGCACCTAAGCCCACTCCAACTAAAATTCCCATTACTACCCTTGGAAGCCTTATGTTGATTATAATATTTGAAACCACATCATCTATATTATTACTGCCTTTAGATCTAATAGATGAAATAATTATATGGATTATATCCTTGAGAGGAATTTTTAAAACTCCAGATCTAATAGAATACAAAGAGGCTATTACAGTTGATATAAAAAGAAATAGTAAAAAGATGGTTTTATACTTATTATCTCTTTTATAATCTTCAATTAAAGTCTTTTTATTTGAGGGGGCCATAGCCCTATCATCTCCATTTCATTTTATATAATATAAAAAAACCTTAATTTGTGGTATACTATTAAAAAACCAAA
>CAYLXY010000297.1:0-3075 GCA_964387405.1 uncultured Clostridiaceae bacterium | reverse complement strand
TAATAAAATATTCATTATTTAATATTATACTCAATGCTTAAAATTATATATATAAATATAAAGACTGAGATTTTATATACTATAGATAGAAAAAAAAATGATTTTATGTTATATTTAGTAGAGTATATTAATGCCTAGAGAGTATAGAGGAAGGGGATTATAATGGAAAACAAGCCTACAACATCAAATTTTATAAGGAATATCGTTATAGAAGATTTGGAATCTGGCAAACATGATGAAATTATTACTCGGTTTCCACCGGAGCCGAATGGATACTTACATATAGGACATGCAAAGTCTATAGTTTTAAACTTTGAATTGGCAGATGAATTTAATGGGAAAACACACTTGCGTTTTGACGATACAAATCCAACCAAAGAGGAAGTTGAATATGTAGAGTCTATTAAGGAAGATGTAAGATGGTTAGGTTTTGAGTGGGAGGAGCTATATTTCGCTTCTGACTATTTTGAGGAGATGTATAATAGAGCTATACTTCTAATCAAAAAAGGACTTGCCTATGTTGATGACCTATCGGCAGAAGAGATTCGTGAACATAGAGGTACTTTAACAAAACCAGGCAAAGAAAGTTCATATAGAAATAGAAGTATTGAAGAGAACATGGATCTATTTGAAAGAATGAGAAAAGGCGAGTTTAAAGATGGGGAAAGAGTATTAAGAGCAAAAATAGATATGGCATCTCCTAATATAAATATGAGAGACCCTGTAATATATCGTATATTACATGAAACCCATCACAATACAGGAGATAAGTGGTGCATTTATCCTATGTATGATTATGCACATCCACTAGAAGATGCTATAGAGCATATAACCCATTCTTTATGTACAATGGAATTTGAAGATCATAGACCTTTATATGATTGGTTTGTTAAGGAATGTGAGATGGAATCTCAGCCTCGACAAATAGAATTTGCAAGACTTAATATGACAAATACGGTTATGAGTAAAAGATTGTTAAAGCAATTTGTAGATGCAAATATTGTAGATGGTTGGGATGATCCGCGTATGCCAACTATTTCAGGATTAAGAAGAAGAGGATATACTCCTAAAGCTATTCGTAATTTCTGTAGGGAAATTGGAGTAGCTAAAAACCAAAGTGTTGTAGATGAGCAAATGCTAGAGTATTTTATTCGCCAAGACTTAAACGAAAATGCACCTAGAACCATGGCAATTTTAAGACCACTTAAAGTAGTTATTACTAATTATCCAGAAGGACAAGTGGAAATGTTGGATGCAGAAAATAATCCAGATGACCCATCAATGGGAATACGTAAAATTCCGTTTTCACGTGAAATATATATAGAACAAGAAGACTTTATGGAAAATCCACCTAAGAAATACTTTAGATTATTCCCTGGTAATGAAGTTCGTTTAAAGCACGCCTACTTTATTAAATGTAATGATGTAATAAAGGATGAAGATGGAAATGTGGTAGAATTACACTGTACTTATGATATTGAAACAAAAAGTGGTACAGGCTTTAAAGGAAGAAAGGTAAGGGGGACTATACACTGGGTAGATGCAGAACATTGCACCCCTGCAGAGTATAGACTATACGAGCCACTAATATTAGATGAAGAAGCAGAAGAAGATAAACATTTTTTAGAACAAGTTAATCCAAATTCTTTAGAGATATTACAAGGTTTTGTTGAAGATAATATGAAGGATGTAAAAGCTCATGAAAAGTTTCAGTTTTTCAGACACGGTTACTTTAATGTAGATTCTAAACATAGTAAAGATGATAACTTAGTATTCAATAGAATAGTTTCTTTAAGGAGTTCTTTTAAGCTTTAATAAAGCTAATATTCTTAAATTGTAGGGTGATATTATTTTAATATAGTATCGCCCTATTTATTTGTAGTAAATGGAATAATAGGTATTTTTAATGTATAATACTTATAAAGGTAGGTGATGTAATTATGTTAAAACATATTAATATAAAGATAGAAGAAGTAGAGAAAAAATTAATAAAAAGGCAAAAAGCTTATAATATATTGAAGAAACAAAAGCAGGAATTAAAAAGAGAGCAAATTAGAGGGAAAAAACTTAGCAATATTTTAAAAAAGAAAGAAAGAAAAATAAAAAAATTACAATCACCTAGTATCATATGTTCGATCCTTTCAATTTTTAAAAAGGAAAACAAGAACCTTGAAGAATACTTGCAAGAATATAATATTATTAAATCTAAATACGAAGATTACAGAAACTCTATAAGTAAGATTAAGAAAGATATTAACTTTTATAAAGAACAAATAAGTAGTTATCACTCACTAGATGCAGATTACGATGATTTAATTAGAGAAAAAAAAGATTTAATATTAAAGCAAAATGACAGTGTAGCTCGTGAATTAGCAAATTACTTAGATGAAATATTAGAAAAAGAATTAAATATTAGTAGGGTCAAAGAAAGTATTTCAACTTGCAATAGGGTTATTTTATCTTTAGAAAAATCTATAAGATCTTTAGAAAGTGCTAGAGGTTGGGGAAAGGTAGACATATTAGGAGGTGGCTTTTTAGTTACTGCCGCAAAACATTCTAAAATAATTAGATCAAGAGAAGAAATAAAAAATTTACAAAGGGAAATTAAAGCTCTTAAAGCTAGTCTATATTATGTTGATTTGCCATCAAATATAGATTTAGAAATTGGAGCATTTGCAACATTCGCAGATTACTTTCTTGATGGACTGGTTGCGGATTTGTTTGTACAAAGTAAAATAAAAGATTCTTTAAATAAATTAAAAGATGCCTATAACAGAGTAAATAATATAAAAAATGCTTTGCAAACAAGATTAGGGGATTTAAATAAAGAGTTAAGGAATTTGAAAGATAAGGAAAAATTATTGGTTGAAGGATATCGTTAATATATAATTATATTTATCTAGAACAAGATATATTTTTAATTTACTTCTGGCAAATTGTTATTCCAAATTGCCTGTTGTTAAAAAATAAAATATTGCTGCAGCTACCAGTGAAAGTATAACTAATGTGATAATTAATTTTTTCTTCATAAGAACCTCCATTTTTATATTGTATAGTTTAACTTTATATATCTTA
>CAYLXY010000296.1:0-3077 GCA_964387405.1 uncultured Clostridiaceae bacterium | reverse complement strand
TCTGTAATATATTTTTACTAATACAGTCACCTCCTGTGTATAGCTTATTAGTGCTAGTTGCTAAAGTAAGCTTATAATAAATTCAGACATATTACCACCAAACATGATTATTCTTACCCCTTTGTTTTTTAATTACGCAACTTATTGCATATATATATACAAGAGGTATATGTAATATATATGTGAAACTTAAAATTAGTTGAAAATATGAAAGTACAAAGCTCTGCAAAAATCTAAAACATAAGATGCAAGGGGGAAACAAATGGACTATATATATGAAAAAGTACAGGGTGACGAAGGACTATCAGTAAGAACAATAATCCATTCTGTAGATGGTTTTAAAATGCACTGGCATAATGAAATGGAATTTCTGTTAGTATTAGAAGGAAGCGTAAACATTAGCCTAGGAGGAGAAACCTATGAATTAAAAGAAAATGATGTGATTTTAATAAATGGTGGGGACTTACATAGTACTAGAAAGACCAAAGATGATAATGTACTATTAGCAGTACAAATAAATCCAGCTTTTTATAGCAATCTTTATTCTGACTTCAATAAGATTAGTTTTGATTGTAAATCCTTTGTAAATAATAAAAACCAAGAAGTATTTGATACCATTAGACATTACATAGCAAAAATAGTATGGGAATTAAACAAAAAAAACGTAGGTTATGAATTTAAAATAGGATCTTATTTATACCTTATGGGAGAAACTTTATTAAACAATTGTGAGAATACATTAATAGAGGATGAGGATGCAGAAGTAAGAAATACAGACTTAATAAGACTTCAAAGGATAATGGAATATATAAATGACAATAGTCATAAAAGGATTACTTTAAAGGAAATAGCAAAAATGGAACATCTAAATTATTATTACTTGTCCCATTTTATTAGAAATAGACTAGGAATGTCTTATCAAGAATATTTAAACACATTAAGACTTGATAAAGCAGTAAAAACATTAATAACTACAGATATGCCCATAACAGATATATCTAACAGCAGTGGTTTTACCAATATTAATTCTTTCAATAATTTATTTAAAAACACATATAATATAACACCTACGGAATTTAGAAAAAACCAAGAATATAAAATGGAAAGCGAAAACAAAATATCAAAATCCTATCTAGATGTAGACAGAGATAGAGCTCTTAAAAGATTATTTACCTACTTAGAACTTGAAAGCTTAGAAATAAAAACAAGTAATATTAAAAAAGATATAGAAATTATTGAGGTAAATAGCAAAAAACAAGGAGAATACTTTGAAAACCACTGGCAAAATTTAATTACCTTTGGCAGAGCCAAAGAAGGTCTAGGAGCTAACTGGCAAAAACAATTTAAAGAAATACAAGAAGAAATAGGCTTCAATCATATTAGATTCCATGGCATATTCATGGATGAAATGATGATATACAATATATGCCCTAAAGGTCAAATACAATACAACTGGACCTATGTAAATGAACTATTTGATTCTTTTTTACAAAGGGGTATTAAACCCTTCGTAGAACTAGGATTTATGCCAGAAGACTTAAAAAGATCCAATGAAACAGTCTTTTGGTGGAAGGGAAATATATCACCACCAAAAGATATTAAACTATGGACTGATTTAATAGAAGTTTTTATAAAACATTGCATTAATAGATACGGAATAGAAGAAGTGCAAAGCTGGTATTTTGAAGTTTGGAACGAACCAGAATTAGAATATGTTTTTTGGGCAGGAAGTAAAGAGGAATATTTTCAGTTTTACAAAGCAACAGCATTAGCTATTAAATCTATATGTAAAAACTTAAAAGTTGGAGGGCCTTCCATAACCCATGGGTCTATATTAGGAAGTTCTTGGTTAGATGACTTTTTAATATTTTGTAAGGATGAAAAAGTTCCACTAGATTTTTTATCTATACACATATACCCGGAATACATACCAGAAGAAAGTATGAAAGAAGCATTCAAACTCTTAGAGTCTGGTGTAGACATGATGGAAATAGGGCCTAATCTTAAAAAAATCTATCATGGCAAAGATCATCTTATAAAGACTATAAATATAACAAATAAAAAACTAGAAAATCTTTTAAAGAAAAAACTAGAAGTTCATATTACAGAATGGAATGTTTCATCCCAATTAGGAAACCTAATACATGATACCTGCTATGTGTCTACCTATATAGTAAAAAATGTACTAGATACCATAGGAAAAGTTAATTCCCTAGGATATTGGACCTTTACAGATATATTTGAAGAGCAAAAACTAGGTATATCTCATTTTCATGGTGGCTTTGGCTTAATAAATAAAGACGGACTGAAAAAACCATCCTATTATGCTTATTATTTATTATCCAAACTAGGAAATGAAATAATAGATAAAGGTGAAGACTATATAATTACAAAACAGGGAGAAGACATCCAAATATTAGTTTATAATCATGCTTGTTTTGATGATTTGTTTATGGGTGGAGAAACATCTCATATAAGCCATGAAGATAGATATGGAATTTATAAAAACAAGGAAGAAAAACAGATAGAATTTAGTATTACTAATATTGTAGGAAATTATAAAATAACAAAATATGAATTAAACAGAAAAAATGGATCTGTATTTGATGAATGGTTAAAGATGGGACTAGCAGAAAATATGACAAAAGAAGAAGTAGAATACTTAAAAGGAAAGGCAAAGCCAAAAATAACGGTGGAAAAGCTAAAATTAAATGGAGAATATAGCCATATATTCAATATACCAGTCCATGGAGTGGAAATTACTGTTCTAAAAAAGACATATTAGCAAGAAACAATGATGCATAGAACAAAAAACAGGTAGATTAGAATGCTAATATTTAGTAAACTTAGACTATAGTAAGGTATTGATTTTCAAAGGGTTGTAGAAAACTGTGCTTTATACTATATAATTTAAAATTAGCAAGCAAAAAGCAAAGGAGGGTAAAATTATAGTAAAAAATAAAATTTAATAGAGTTGTATAGAAATAAACTCAAAATTTTATGCAGTTTTAAATTTGCAAATATAGGTAGTTGCAGAATGTAATTTTGGAATTATCTAGAGTTATCCACAGCTAAAA
>CAYLXY010000295.1:0-3078 GCA_964387405.1 uncultured Clostridiaceae bacterium | reverse complement strand
TTCTTTTTTAGAGTTTAGCCTGTTAATAATATTATTATTAGCAAGTCCATAACCTAATCTTAAACCAGGTATTCCATATGTTTTAGTCATAGATCTTAAAATAAAAATTGGGTATTCTTCTATAAAATCAATCAAAGATCTTTTCTTAGTAAAATCTATAAAAGATTCATCTATAAATAAATAAATCTTTTTCTTTTTAATTAATTTTAACAGAGGCATAAGTTCATCTGGTTTATAAAATACACCTGTTGGATTATTAGGATTACATAAAACTACCACTTCTGATTTTAATTGCTCTATGTTTTTTAATAACTCATATATGTCTATACGAAATTCGTCTTTCTCATATGTATAAAAATTATAAATACTGCTACCAACAACCTTAAATGCTCTTTCATATTCTGTAAAAGTTGGTTGTATTATTAAAGTTCTAGATACTTGCATAGCCCTAGCAAACAAATAAATTAATTCTGTTGCACCATTTCCTAATATAATCTGATTTGTTAATTTATTTAAATCTTTAGCTAAAGTTTCCCTAGCTGCTTTACCATCTATTTCTGGATAGCTAATTAGCATGGGTAGTTGTTTTGCAAGTTCTTCTATTAGTTTATATGGTACACCTAAGGGGTTGATATTTACGCTGAAATCTATTACCTTTTCTTTTTTATATCCAAAATATCCGCCGTGTTTATTCAATCTTATCCCTTCTTTTCTTACAACTATATTCCTATTGATAGATACAAGATTCATACAGAAAATTCAAGTTAGATAATCCTGTCACTCTACTATAAATATCTTTGATATCTTATTCCTTAGATATTAATTAAAATTAAGACTATTACCATTAAAAATTCTGACCCATACATAATTTTTATTGTGTCTATTATATGTTTACTAGTTACAGCTCTAGCCTTATCTCCTATAGTTGGCTTGTGTATTTTTTCTCCAAAGTATGTATTAGTTCCCCCAAGTTGTATTTGTAATAATCCTGCTACAGCAGACTCTGGGTAGGCACAGTTTGGACTTTTGTGACTTCTTCTATCTCTTATTAAAATCCTAAATCCCTCTTTTATGTCATAGCCTAAGAGACCTCCCCCTACAACCATTAAAAAACCACCTATGCGAGCAGGTATATAATTTACTATATCATCTAGCTTTGCAGATGCATATCCTATTTCCTTATAGGGTTCTTGCGCATACCCAACCATAGAATCTAAAGTGTTTATTACCTTGTATGCTAAAGTAAACTGTACTGGTAGTCCAAAATAAAAACCAATTGCCATATAAAACAGTGGGGCTAATACTCCATCTACTGTATTTTCCGCTATAGTTTCAATAAGACCCCGAATTATTTCTTCTAAATTTAACTGACTTGTATCCCTACCTACTAAATACGATAGTTTCTTGCGACTTTTTTCTATATTCTCTTCACATACTGCACCATGTACTTTTCTGGCTTCCACATCCATACATTTGGCTGCTAAAAGAGTATAAAGCAAATATATTGTAGCTATTATAGCCAATACTGGATCTATTAACATTGTTATTTTAAGTATTAATGTTGATATACTTATAGCAGTAATCAGTGACAAAAAAACAAGTATAAATCCTCCAACTTTTAAATTTTTTACTCTATCTCTTATAATTTTCTCATATTTATTTATACTCCATCCAATATACCTAATAGGATGAGGCCAATTTGGGGGATCCCCCAATAATAAATCTAAGACTACTACAACTATTAATAAGATTTTATTACCCATTATTAATTCCCATAATTTTTTTAATATAATCTATATCCACATTCTCCCGAACAATAGTTGCCAACTTATCATACTCTATTTCTCTTGTTTTTTTACAATTTTTACTGCTTGTGTTTTGCTTTATTTCTTCTCCCTTACTTTCTCTAATTTCAGCTAAACTATGGACTGCTTCAATATTAATATCTATATAAGGTATTACACCTAAGCAAGGCCTATTTACTAAATCCTCTAACATTCTTATACCTGGTTTTAAAATTTCTATATCCCCTCTAAACTTGTTTATAATAAATCCCTTTATTCTGCTTCTTTCTTCCTCTTCAAGCAAGATAAATGTTCCATATATAGATGCAAAAATTCCTCCCCTATCAATATCTCCTATGAGAATTACTGGAGCATCTACTAAATCAGCTAAGCCCATATTTACTATATCGTTTTTACTTAAATTAATTTCTGCTGGACTTCCTGCTCCTTCAATTACTACAATATTAAATTTACTAGTTAAAGAATCGTAGGAATTTTTTATTGTGTTTTTTAGTTGTCCTTTTTTTGCTTGATAAAGTCCAGCTGACATACTTCCTGTTAAATCTCCATTTATTATTACTTGGCTTTGTCTATCATTTGTAGGCTTTAATAAAATAGGATTCATTTCTACTCTAGCTTCAATTCCTGCTGCTTCTGCCTGTATTGCTTGAGACATTGCTATTTCCTTCCCTTCTTTAGTCAAAAAAGAGTCAGATGTCATGTTTTGAGATTTAAATGGTGATACTAAATATCCATCATCCTTAAAAATTCTACATAAAGCAGCAGTCAATATTGTTTTACCCACAGAGGAGGCAGTTCCTTGAAACATAATATTCTTAGTCAAAAAAACACCTTCATTTCATTTTTAAATTTAATAAAATTTAGATAAATCATACTAAAAACTCCAAATAAAAAAACACATAGAAGTCTATGCGTTAAATTTACCAAATAATATATTACTATATGATAAACCTTACATACTTCCCTCCGAAGTTGTGATTCTTTTATTTCAAGGCAGGTCTCCTGACTTACAGATCTTTTTACTCTCTTCCCTTCCCAGTTTCCCAGTGGATACAAAGATTTCATATCTGTTTACAGTAGCGGGGGCTGTAGAGGATTTTAACCTCTTTCCCTTTTAACTTTATATAAAGCACCTTAAAATTATTTAATTTTCTATAACACCTTTATTATAATTTACTTACTAAGGAGTTGTCAACCTAAGTAAAAACAAAAGCTAAAACTCTTTTCTAGAGAAGTCAAACATATGTGACACAGACCTCTGAAAATATTCTCT
>CAYLXY010000294.1:0-3087 GCA_964387405.1 uncultured Clostridiaceae bacterium | reverse complement strand
TTATATATTTTTTGTATTATTATTAATTATACATTTATTATAGTCCTTAGGCTTGAAATGTCTTAATATATTGTATACACTATAGGGTAGGATATTGAATTCAGGAAGCTGGTGATTAATGTGTATTTAATATTGTTTGGATTTGAAAAATAACCGATAGATATTTTTATTAGTTATAATATAAATAACATTTAAATTGTATGGGAGGCTACTTAATTGGATTTTCTCTTTAAAATCGGGATTGTAATTATTGTTGGAACTATGGGTGGGAAAATAGCTAAGCATTTTAAACTTCCTAATGTAACAGGATATTTAGTGGCAGGATTGTTCATTGGACCATCTCTTTTTAAAGTACTTAACTCACAAGATATCGATTCTTTTTCTATAATTAGTGAAATTGCTTTAGCTGCTATTGCATTTAGTATAGGTAGTGAGTTTGAGCTAAAGGATATGCTAAAGGTCGGTAAGAATATATTCGTTATTACTCTAGCAGAAGTAGCTGGGGCTATACTAGTAGTTTTTATAGTTATGTATTATATTTTTGGTCAAGCCTTTATATTTAGTATGGTAATTGCAACAATGTCTGCTGCCACAGCGCCAGCAGCAACAATTATGGTTATTCGTCAATATAGAGCTCATGGACCTTTAACTAGTACTATTTTACCAGTTGTTGCATTAGATGATGCCCTTGGTATTATGGCCTTTGGTATTGCCATGTCAGTAGCTAAGCTAATGACTGGTTCTTCAGATATTACTATATTCCAAATGATCAGTGCTCCTCTTATTGAAATCTTCGGATCTTTAATATTAGGTTTTGCATTAGGAATTATACTAACTTATTTAGCTAATCGAGTAAAAAGTCAAGAAGAACTTTTAGCAGTAGTGTTGGCTACAATAGCCATTGGATCTGGAGCAGCAAGTTTCTTAGCTCTATCTCCTCTTTTAACTTGTATGATGGTTGGAGCTACTCTTGTAAATTTAATGAAAAAATCCAATCGTGTTTTTCAAGTTATAAATGATTTTACCACTCCAATTTATTTATTATTCTTTACACTAGCTGGAGCAGGCTTAGATTTAAAAATACTCCTTAGTGTTGGAGCAATAGGTATTGGATATATATTTGCTAGAGCTGGAGGTAAATTAATAGGTTCATATATAGGAGCCAAAGCTGTAAATGCGAAAGATGTAATTAGAAAATATTTAGGACTTACCCTCCTTCCACAAGGAGGAGTTTCTATAGGTCTATCCATGATAGTTAGAAAAGAATTACCGCAGTTCAGCAATGCTATAACTACAGTAGTTTTATTTAGTGTACTAATTTTTGAAATTTCTGGACCAATTTTCTCTAAAATCGCAATTCAAAAAGCTGGTGAAGTTAATGGTCTTGATAAACTTCATGAAAAAAAGGTTTGCTCAACTACAGCTTCAAAACCAATTCAAAACTAATTATAAATAACTAATTATAAATAACTAATTTTTATATTAAAAGAAGGTGAAAAAATGCATCTATTGTTCTTAGTTCTTAATGAAACTGAATATCTAGATGATATTCTAGCTGGTTTTGTAGGTGCTGGTGTAAAAGGAGCAACTATTCTAGACAGTCAGGGAATGGCCAGTGCAATAGCTGATAATTTTAATAAGAATATTCCTCTTTTTGGATCATTAAAAAACTTTTTAGACAACTCACGTCCTTATAATAAAACAGTTTTCACAGTTATTGAAAGTGAAGAACTTTTAAATAAGGCTATTGAAGTAGTAGAAAATGTTGTTGGAGACATGTCTCAACCCGGTATAGGTCTTATGTTCTCCATACCAATCGGGGAAGTATATGGTATAAGTAGTAATCTAATAAAAAAATAATCACTAAAAGCATCTCTACATTTAATCTAGAGATGCTTTTTCAATTTTTCATATTATATTTTAGAGTTAATAGATTCACTATCTTTGAAATCTCTGTTATATATTTTTTTTATTTTTGGTAAACAATCCACGAATACATCAACTAATTCTGGATCGAAATGTTTACCACTTCCATCTTTGATGATTTTTACAGCAAGATTAAAATCCATAGGTTCTTTATAGGGTCTTCTTGAAGATAAGGCATCAAACACATCTGCAATTGCAACTATTCTTGCAGATAATGGTATGTTTTCCCCTTTTAAACCAACAGGATACCCACTTCCATCCCATTTTTCATGATGATATCTAGTAACATCAATTGCCATTTTATAAAAATCTTTTCCAAACATATTTAAGCTTTCTTTTATACCTTCTAATATATCTGCTCCTATATTAGTATGTTCTTTCATAATTACCCATTCTTCTTTAGTTAATTTTCCTGGTTTTCCTAAAATTCTATCAGGTATCCCTATTTTACCTATATCGTGTAAGGGAGCATATATACCAATATCATAAAAAAAAGAATTGTTTATTCTATAGTTACTTTTATCATAGTCTATTAATTCCTCAGCAATTGCTTTAGAGTAATTCGTCATGCGATTAATATGGTTTCCTGTGTCTACATCTTTCTTTTCAACTAAATCTGCAAAAGTAAAAGTAATATTATTTAATATTTTTTTTGTCAGAAAAGTTTGATCTATTATAGTAGAAGTAACATGGGATATATTCCTTGCAATTCTAAGACTATGTTTATCATAACTGTTTTTTTCAAAAGAACTAAAAAACATAAAGCCAAATACTTTATCTTGTATAATAAGAGGAATAATCATATTAGATTTAATCCCCTCATCTATAATAAGTTGCAATGAGTTATTATTACGTTTTCTTTTCTTTATCTCTTTAGATAAATCATTATAGAATTTAGGTTTTTTAGTTTTAATAATATCTGTCAATGATGTGTTTTTCATTTTAACTTTAAAACCTGGACCTAGAAGGACTTTACCATAATTAATTTTAGCTGTCTCTGCAACTATAATTTCCTTATCATAGTCTATAAATGCAACCCCTATTCTGTCTACCCTAACAAATTTATTTAGTTTTTCAAAAATTTCCTCAAGTACATCATCTAATACATATTCATTTGCAGCTATATTTTTAATTTCATCTAAAAATATATGCTCTTTATAT
>CAYLXY010000293.1:0-3097 GCA_964387405.1 uncultured Clostridiaceae bacterium | reverse complement strand
AAACGGGAACAAGGCTACCGGGTGCATTTTGTATCAAACTCGTGTTCTTTGCCAATAATAAATTTTTTTCGACGTTGAATAAACATCTTTGTTAAAATTTAATCGTTGTGCCCATAGGGTGCACCAATAAAAATCAAACCTCTTAAATTTAAGAGGTTTTCTTGTTTTTATTAGGGTTGGCTGGAAACCAGCCCTTTTTAACTCTTTCTTCTTGTTCAATGATCTCATGAATACTCCATAAGCTTGAGAATCCCACTACACCAACAATTGCAGCGATAGTAATGTTATCAATAAACAGTGAAAAAGCAATTAAAGCCAAGCCTGCGATTAAAAAAATAGGCCAAACTTTTTTGCCAATATAATATTCGGCTTTGATCACAATTGGGTGGAAAATACCGATTATTAAAAAACAAGCAGCGCCAATAATAATACCCTGGTAAGTCATTAGATTCAGCTCCATTTATAGTTAGTAAGACTTTTTAATAGTATATCAAATTTTGCTTCAGACAATAGATTATTTATATTTGAGTTAAAATTTTGTAAACATAGGACTCCACTAAATAAACAAGATAGCTAGTTGCGAGCTCTGCCAATATGTTATATTCTTGGGATAAATAGAATAATTCTATCAACAAGGAATTAAGACTTTTGTATATGACAACTAATAGATTTATAATTTTAGGTTTATAATCTGTTTAGAAGGTATAAATATTGAATTGGTTTTGAGTCAAAGGAGGCAAAAAAATGAAAAAAATTTATTCGTCTAAAGGTGTATTAATTGTTGTAATTTTTCTGCTATTTTTATTTTGTCTAGTTGGCTGTAATGAGACATCACCGGTTGATGAGCCTAATGGTAAAACGACACCTATTGATGAACCTAATGATATAATGCCACCCATCGATGAGCCTGCTGATGAAAGTGGGGAATCTGCAACTGATTATATCGGCCTATCGGTTAATCGTGTGATAGAATTTTTGGGTGATGATTATGAGATTGTTGAGGGTAATAGTACAGGCTTACATTATCAAGATAGTGGTTGGATTTTCTATGTCGGTGAGATTTTGCCTGAAGGATTTGAATTTAAGGAAAAGGATATTGTTAAATTTGTGGATGCGTTTGATGGTCAAGTGATTAAAAATGTATTTATTGGTGATAGTGCCGAAGAGATAGCGAATGAATTAGGAATTGTTGATTTTGATTTAGAAGTTGACCAACTAGATGGAGGATATTTTTTAGGCTATGAGACTGAGTTAAACGGGTATGAGAGTTATGTATCATTTTATTTTGAATCTCAGGACGGTCCGTGTATTAGTGCATGGGCTAAGAGTGACGAATTATATTAGGCCAAGCAGCTAAACTATGTAGAATATTGTAAGAAACGAGGAGGCCTAGAGATGAATCGAGTAATTACAGTTAAAGGTACTGGGAAGCTGAGGGAATGTGATTTATATTAAATAAAATGGGAGGACTTAGTATGAACAAATATGAATGTTTAGTATGTGGTTATGTTTATGATGAAGCTGAAGGAGATGAGGCTGGGGGCATTGCCCCAGGTACTGTTTGGGAAGAACTGCCAACAGATTGGGTCTGTCCAGTCTGCGGTGTAGGTAAAGATGAATTTGAAAAGTTGGATTAGCATATAATGTTTTTAGGGATTTAGGAACCAATTCATAATTTGGTCGCTGTCATCTACGTTTATGCCATATAGACCTATTTGAGTTCCGCCAATACTAGAAGCAATATTAATCTGAAAAGTCTTTAACCCTCTGCGCCCCTGCAGGGGGTTTTGCTGTAGTTGAAAATACTGAATCCTTTCTTTTTTGATTAATAAGGTTACTAATCCAAGCCTCCTTGAACGAATTGTTAATTGATTGTCCATAATTTTCCAGCCTGCGTCATGGTAACGTTTTATTCCAAACAAATAAAAAGCCAAAGGCAATAACAATGTAAGGAAACCATATTTAAATATTATAATTATAGGTAGACTGATAAGTAGGGCGGGAATAGAAAAAATCAAACGATAGCGACTTTGGGCTGCTTTTGCTAATGGTGTAACATGATTATCTAATTTAAATTCAGGCAAAAAAGCTTCAATGAAGGCAAACACTTCTTTTTTTGGTAACAAAGGGAATAATAAAATGTCGCCTATAGCCTCATCGTTATTGCCAACGCTTATTATATGGATAGAAACAAAGCCAAGAGGTTGTCTAAATATTCCTTCTACAATTTTTACTGCTTGAATTCTTTTGAGTGGGATGTTTATTTTTCGTTTATTTAAAAGTCCTCGACTCACCTGAATTCGGTCACTATAACGAGTTAAATTAAATCCACCTGTAGTAATAATACTTCCCAGTATAGAAGCAATCCATGCCACAAGAAATAAAAAGAACAAACCAATTACCCATATAAATATTCCCTTGCCAAAAAGATTAACGACGTATTCTCCAATTTGGCTATAAACATCTTCATCCTGTATAACTCGATCAACCTGAGATAAAACAGCAACAAGACCAATGAAGACTACTCCTAAGCCGTTAGAAGTACTAGCAGTTATGAGCAAATGTTTGATTGAAAGTTCGCGTTTTATAGTCGGTTCAGGCTCAGCTTCTTCACTTTCAATATTATTTTGTTTAGTGACTTGTAATCTAGTTTCAAGATTCTTGGCTTCTGTTTTTGTAATCGCTGCCAAAGAGGCCTCAGCTTTACCAGTTCCCCCGGCAGTTTGAACTTCTAATTTAACAAGACCAAACATCCTATGGATTAAATCAGACGATATTTGAACACTTTGAATTCTTTCAAATGGTATATGAGTTGATTGACGAGCAAAGATGCCTTGTTCAATTTTTAATTCGCTTTCGTCTACATAATAGCTGAAACGTAGCCAGCTAAGAACTGTAAAAACTACATATAAAACTATAATTAATGCGCCAATAGCAATTATCCACTCTTTGCTTATTGGGCTAGCTAGTATAATTATAGAAAAACCGATAATCGACTGGACAAATACCGTTAGATTTTTTATTAATATCTTTAATACTGCAACTGGGTGAAGACGTTTAGGTTTAGACATCATCTTCCACCGCTCTTGCTAAAACA
>CAYLXY010000292.1:0-3127 GCA_964387405.1 uncultured Clostridiaceae bacterium | reverse complement strand
TATATATTTTTAATGCTTTTATTACTAGTAATATTAAATATATACCTATTCCTAAGACAAACAATATTATTATTAGATTTATTATTTGTATTCCTGTCATTGATAGATTCACAGTGTTCATGCTATTCATAGTATTCACATCCCCTAATAATATTTTTTCTCATATTAAACTAGCTATTTCTCCCCTTGAGACTTTAAAACTAATCTCAACCCTAATTTTTACCCATTATCAAATTACCATAAGTTTCAATTTTCCACCTATAGCCAATCAAATAAAAATGACTTGATAAGAGCAAAATATTCTCTAATATATGAACTTACTACAATAGTTGGTGGAATTTCTGCAGGTAGCCCGTAAGCTTCCATATATTTTTGTGCATATTATTCTCCTATAATCTTTGTTATTTTTAATTTCTAATGGTTTAAATTCTACCTAACATTTAGGACCTACTTTACTACTTAGCCACATCATACCATTTCCTTACATTCTATTCTACCCTCCCACTGATTTTCCAATCTCTCTACTGTATAATATACTGATTTCCAATACGAAAGGAGAGAGTATTTATATGAACAATATACAAATATCTAAAAATTTCAAACTAAAGGAGTTTCAGTGTAGGAGTGATGGCTGTATTTTAAAAATAGACAGTAATCTATTATATAAGCTTCAACTTCTACCAGATAAATTAAGAAAACTATATCCTACTAGTGGGGAAATATGCCCTATTAATCATAATTCAAAGGATGTAAATACAGAAGATGAGGATATAGAGGATGCAAGCTTTGATGATGGGGATCATACTTTATTTGACCTAGATTATGATGAAAATCCTCCAGATACAGATAAAGTCCTTAAAACTTTTGATTTTTCAAATATCTAAGTGTATAATATGTTGCCTGTAAATAATACACATATTATCCATAAATTATGTGTGGCGACTTTCTAGAAAGGAGGTGAGATTGTGGCTATTATAAAAATGAACCAGACTAGAAGTGCTTCTTGCAGATTCATTTCTGGTATTGATGGGGAAGGAAATGAGATGTATTTGACTAGAACTATTGCTAACTTTAAAGCAGATTCTTCCTTAGAAGATGTTAACGATACTGTTTTTGCCATTGCTTCTCTCTACCCTTACGGTATTAAAACAGTAACGATGACAGAACGTTGTGAACTGGATGAAGCTTAATAAGCTGATACCAATATTGCATAGGGGATATTATCTTTAAAAATTCTATCAGCTATCCCCTATCTAATGTAAATTTAAGAGGAAGGAGGCAAATCCATGACCAAATATTTAAGAATGGTTTTTAAAACAGATCAGGATAGAAAAGTCAGTCTTAGAGTAAGTGTACCTAGGGATGATTTAGATGCTATGGAAGTAAAATCTGTAATGGATCTTGTTATTAGTAAAAACATTATCAGATCTAGTGCTGGGGATTTAATTGGCATTGATAGTGCTTATCTTGTTGAAACATCTACTACAGAACTTGAAGTGGCTGTCTAATAATCTAGCAAAATTAAGGGTATAGCATTTAGCTATACCCTTTTTTAAAAAAGTTGTGGAATCTTTATTGTTATCCTGAATAAAACGAAGGATCTTGCTTATTGACCCAAATCCTAGGGGCAAGATTTCCCACAATATTTGGAATGACAGATTACTATGGTTTCCAGCACTCCAAATGAAATAAAGGATCTTGACTTTAAAAATAAGATTCTTCACTAGCTTCAGAATGACAAAGTCCTAGATTTTTACTTACTATATTTTAAAAAGAAAGGTTGGTGAAATATGAAATCAAATAAAATATTTTTACTATTAGTATCACTATGTGGCAGTACGATGAATTGTCTTTGGGGTGGCTTTGATATAGCCTTAAATACCCTTTTACTCTTTATGCTCCTAGATTATATTTTAGGTGTAGCCTGTGGTGTTTTTAAAAAAGAATTGTCCTCTAAAATTGCCTTTAGAGGCATCTTAAAAAAGGTAGCCATGCTTATGGTCATTGCAGTTGGAGTAAGTTTAGATTTAATAATCAATGCAGAGGGATTTCTAAGGGGGTTGGTATTGTTTTTTTATATAGGCTTAGAAGGTATTTCTATATTGGAGAATTCCGCTACCATTGGTGTGCCTATACCTAATAAATTGACAAGTGTTTTATTGCAGTTGAAGGATAATGATTGAGAGTGAAAGATCAGGAGAAGGTAAAGCTTTTTTGAAATCTATAAAACAGTCGGCTAATTTTGGAGTCATTCTTTTAAATCTCAGCCGGCTGTTTTTATCTTAATATAGTATAGATATAAAATTAACAAATATCTTTTTATAAAGTATCTACCATACCCTGTGTTTGGAATATCAATTTACTATCTTCTAGTAAAATAAATCTTCTAAGAGTACAATATCCATTTCTTATAAATAATTCCCTTGCAATTACTTATAATTAACGGATTCTTTAGCTGAATACTCTGGTTTACTAAAATTACTTAAAACATCTCTTCTTTATAAATTCAATTAAATTGTCATTATCTTTCCCAGGAGCCATGGGTATAGCTCCAACACCTAAGTCACTATAATCATCTTCTTCTAAATTGATAGCAGCTTCTTCATAGAAAGTTATGCTATTATTTGTAGGATTAGGATATAAAATACATGCAAATCTAACCCCATTAATGGCATCTTTATATGTATGCATCTTGTATATATCACCATTTTTAAAAGTAAAGGATTCATCTTCCTTTTCCTCATCTTTTATAGATTGGTCCCACTCTATTTTCTGTATCTTAAATTTGGCATCAAATACATACCTTGCCCCATCTACTTCCAGCACTATATCCGGCCTGAGTGTTAATGAATATGATGAGTTTTTACTTCTTCTAAATGTTCTATTATAAGCCAGATTTATTTTCTTGTTTCCATAATTATATTTAATATGAACCCCATAGCCTATGTTTGCTCTAACTTCATCACTTTTAACTATAAGTGCTGAAATTGGCTTTTGTCCAATAGATTTACTAATAACATCAATCATTTTAACAAAAGTCCAAATCTCATATAAGTGAGCTATATCCTTATTTTCAATAATAAGTTTAGTTTTTCTTTCATCGAATATAAGATGAATGGAACTGTAT
>CAYLXY010000291.1:0-3129 GCA_964387405.1 uncultured Clostridiaceae bacterium | reverse complement strand
GGTAACAATACCAATAATACTATATATACTATGGGACCTAATCTTCCCTTGCTTAAAATAAACTTCTTTATATCTGCAGGACCATAGTCATTAATATTAAATTTATTAAACAAAAATATTATGGAAACAATAATAAATCCTAGAATAACTATTTGTAATAATGACCTGTCTACTTTCTTCTCCATCTAATTTGACACCCCTTGCTTTTAGTCTGTTAGCCTAGTTATCACTGTATAGTCTAGTGTTCAGCTTTACAATTACAAATTTCTATTTTTCTATGTTCTTATAATTTACAATATCATATACATTTTCCCAAGTAAAATAGATAAAGCTTATAGCAGTAAGGCAATGTATTGGTTTTGTTTATTTTACTAATATCCATCCATAAAAATGCTGTAACTCTTTTACTCAATTCGTAATAATAATTGTTAGTATTTTTATAATAGTAAAAATCTATAGGTGGAGTTACATCTATTTAATATAGTAGAAGCATCTAGAAAGAGTTGTATGTATTTGATATAATAAAAATTGTAATAAAAAAATATGTTTAGAAGACTTAATAAAAAGTACTTCTAAACATAGTATACGAGGAGATATAATAAATGGAGTTTAAACAATTAGAATGTTTTATTGCTGTTGCTCGAAAAAAAAGTTTTTATAGGGCAGCAGATATTTTATTTCTGTCTCAACCAGCTATTACTAGCAATATTCAAAAGTTAGAAAAAGAATTTGGAGTTATATTGTTTGATAGAAATAAAAACATCACCCTAACTGAAGTGGGTGTAGAATTTTTCACATATGCAGTAGATATGCTTAATATTCGTGATAAATCGGAAGTAGCAATTAGTCTACATAAAAATAATATTGAAGGAGTACTGGAAATATGTGCTAGCACTATACCGGCACAGTATCTTCTCCCCCACATTATTAAGGCCTTTAAGGAAATCTATCCTCAAGTTTTTTTCTATGTTTATAACAAAGATTCTAGGGAAGTAACAGAAGAGATTCTTTCAGGTATGACTAGTTTTGGATTTATTGGAGCAAAATATTCTTATGAAGGAATTAAGTATATAGATTTCTTCGAGGACAAATTAGTCCTAATTACTTCCCCTGAAAGAACATTTAATACTGATTCCATTACTATTCAGGGTTTGATGGGTGAAGAAATTATCCTTAGGGAAGAAGGTTCTGGAACGAGACAAATTATTGAAGATGCTTTGAAAGCAAAAAAACTTAATCTAAACATATTTCGATCCCAAACAATTAATTATAACATGGAATCAATAAAAAAAATGGTTGCTCTAAATATTGGGATTAGTTTTGCATCTAATATTTCAGTAAAACACGAAGTCGCTTCAGGGCGATTGAAGCAATATGAAGTTGAAGACTTAAATCTTAACAGAAAATTTAGTTTGGTCTATTGTAATAACAGATATCTTTCTCCTGTGGAAGAAAAGTTTAAGGAATTTATTACTACATGGAAATGGGATAATATAGATATTTAAAATTTATTTCAATCATAAAAAACTGCATATTAATATGTAATTCACACCTTAATATGCAATTTTTTTATAAACTTGGGCGTAAAACCACTATGCCTTTAGGCTAGTGGATGTAAGCCTGCCTTTTAGCCTTGATATTGAATATATTTCTCGATTGTTTCTTTGCTAATATTACCTATGCTACAAGCAAAATACCCATCACTCCAGAATGTTTTTTCCATCCAATATTGTTTTAATCCCGTCACCATATTTTACTAGCAATTGTTTCCTATACTTCGTTACAAATATTAAATGTACCATTAAGAGATACTTGGAATGGTTTTTGCTTGTATAATCCATGATTTTCTCCCACTAATTCTAGTCATATTAGCCATTTTAGGTGTCTTCATTCCTTTTGGTGCATCACTAAAATCAATCTTGTTCCCTTCTATATCCATGAGTATTGCATATCCAGTGGACATTCTACCTTTAATAAAATATTCATTGCCCAGATACCTAACCTTATCAAACTTCCTAAAACCTTGTATTTTACCTGTAGGTATTCTTTGTTGACTCCTAACACCTTTTGTTTGTTGGTAATCACCTTTAGGTATACATTTTTTTAATATTATTGTACCTGTTTTAAACCTAACATTATTTCCTTGACTAGCAATAGCCACAGCATCCATATAGTGCTCCTTTGGCAGGTCCATTACTTGCCTATGTTCTTTGGTGATAAAACCAAAAGTTTCTTCTGCTTGTGGTAGTAGTCGAAGTAACTGCATTCTTATACTATTCATTTGGGTAGCATGTTTTAATTGTCCTTTAACTTTACCACCCTTTAGTACTATATCTCCATTGTGCAAACTATCATGGCAAGTCTTACATAGTGTAATTAGATTTTCTTGTTCATCAGAGCCACCATCTTTTCTAAATACAATATGATGCACTTCTAATCTCCTATCCTTGCTTTTACCTTTGCAATTGTGACAAGTATATTTGTCTCTATCCAAAACATATGCCTTAGTATTGGCAAACCCATAGTTAATACCTTTTTGATATAACCATCTGTTTTTTAATATGCTTGGATTTTTCAAGGCATGAGGGTCAAATGTAGCAGTTTCTATTATTATCTTAGTTATGGGTAAAATAGACTTAACAAAGTTAATTTCTTTCATGTGACTGTCAATTTTACTAATCATAGTTGGTGAAAATCTATCTTTTTTAATACTGTTCTTTCTATTTAACCATCTTGGCTTTCTGTATCTTGTCTTTCTATTCCTTCTATTTCTACGGTATTCAGACCTTTGAGTCATTTTGTCTGCAATATCATTCCTAATTTCTACTTCTGATATATAGACAACCTCTTCTCTATGATTTACAATAGCAATACCTATTTTACTACTGCCAGTATCTACTCCTAAAGTCAATTCTTGTGTATAATCAGTAGCTTCATAAAGTAATTTAATTGTAAATGGACTTCTTTTGATACATTTTGCCTTTCCTTGTTTTAATAATAATCTTGCTATTACTGGACTACAAGGCATTAAAGGTTTTCGTTCTGTAGATATTACATAAACCATAAATTAGCCCCCTAATAAATGCTCTACTATAAAGTAGGTTATGCGTATCTTATTGCTGTGACCAC
>CAYLXY010000290.1:0-3146 GCA_964387405.1 uncultured Clostridiaceae bacterium | reverse complement strand
CTCCCTGAGCTTCGGCTTCGGTGGCCTGCAGTCGTGCGTGCGCGCCTTCCAGGGCGCGTTGCCTGGCGCCAAACAGATCGACCTCCCACGCTGCGTCAAAGCCTGCATCGTAAATAGTTTGCGTGGCGTCCAGGCCGGGCATCGAGTTGATCGGTAAGGGGCCATTTTCACTTTGTCGCCGCCGGTTGACGCTGGCGCCGATTTCGACAACAGGCAACCGCTCACCCGCAATCCGATCACGCATGGCGCGTGCCTCGTCGATCTTGCCTGCTGCTTGTCTCAGATCCAGGTTTTGTGTCAGAGCGGTGGCAATCAAACGATCCAGCACCGGATCGTTTAACTCAGACCACCAATTGCTTAGGTTCGCTTGACCGGATGCGTTGGCCAGTGGTAGCGACCACCCCTCACCGCTATCAACCGGCGGCTCCTGATAATCGGGGCCGACAGTGGCGCAGGCAGTCAGTAACAGACAAGCTGCGGTCAGCGTGGCAAGGCGCAGGCGGCTGCGAGTTCGATACAGGGCGCTGTTAGGCGAATGGCTGGTTATCATGAATGTCATTGCAAGCGTCCTCGGACGAATACGGTGGCCATCGTCAGAGTGACCGAGGCAATAAGCGCTAGTGGCCAAAGGCTTGCGAAGATGTCAGCAGGCGGCATGGCCTTAAGAAAACTGCCCTCGACGATTATCAGGAAGTGAGTCAGGGGAATAGCCTGTGCCAGCCATTGCAGAAACAACGGCATGTTTTCCACCGGCGTGGCGAACCCTGACATCAGTACCGCTGGTACACCTATAGCAAATGCGCCCAGGATGGCTTGCTGCTGGGTCATGCTGACGGCGGAAATCATCAGGCCGATGCCCACCACTGACAGGATGAACAGCACAAGGCTGGTCAGCAGCAGGACAAAGGAGCCTGTAAAGGGAATCCCGAACAGGAACACGCCTGCGCTGATCATGAACAGGCCCAGCAGGGTGCCGATGGCCAGGGCTGGCAGCGATTTTGAGATGATGATTTCCGGCGTCGAGGTCGGCGATACGAGCAATTGGTCGAATGTGCCCAATTCGCGTTCGCGGGCAATCGACAGCGAGGTGATCAAGAGTGCGCTGAACAGGGCCAGGATGCCGCTAAGGCCGGGCACGATGAACCAGCGGTAAATCAGGTTCGGGTTGAACCAGTGGCGGGTCACCACCGGGATTGGTATTTGCGCCTCGGGCACGACCGTGGCGCCGACGTCAGCCGCGATGGTAGACAGGTAGCTGACCGTAATCTGTCCTGAGTTGCTGCGCCGACCGTCAACCAATACTTGTGCCATACCGCTGCCGCCAGCCGCAATCGTGCGGGAAAAGTCTGCGGGTATGGAAAGGGCGGCAATGACTTCGCCTCGGTCGATCAAGGTATGCAATTGTTGCCGGTTGTCAATACGGTGCAGATGGGTGATGAAGTCGGCATTGTCCAGACGCTGGATCAGTTCGTACGACCATCTTCCGGAATCCTGGTTGTAGACGGCGACGTCGATGTTGCGTACTTCCAGTGTGGCGGCAAAGGCGAACACCAGCAGTTGCAAGATGGGCGGCACGAACACCACCATGCGGCTGCGTGGGTCACGCAGCACGCTAAGCACCTCTTTGATGAACTGGGCGCGCAGGCGGGTGAATGAAAATGCGGAGGTGAACACGGCGTTACTCCAGGTTCTTGCGCGTGGCACGCTTGGCAATCATGAAGAACAGCACCCCGATTGCCGCCATGGCTGCCAGGTTAGGAACGAACACCGCCCAGACGTCTCCGGCCAGGAATACGGTTTTCAACGAGTCAACGAAGTAGCGTGCCGGAACCAGCAGTGTGATGGCCCGGATCCATGCGGGCATGGCGTCGATTTCGTACAGAAAACCCGACAGCATGAAGGCCGGTAAGAAACCTGTGAAGAGCGCGATCTGCGCCGCGAGGAATTGATTGCGCGCCAGCGATGAGATGAGCAAACCCTGTCCCAGGGCCGGCACCATGAACACCGCAGACAACAGCATCAATGCAGTGAGAGAGCCCCGCAACGGAACGTTGAAGACAAACACCGCAAGCGCTGCTGCACCAAGCGTGGACAGCATGCCAAGCACGAAATACGGCAGCAGCTTGCCGATCAGGATTTCGGCTACTGACGCCGGTGTGGACAGCACCGCCTCCATAGTGCCGCGTTCCCACTCGCGCGCAACCACCAGCGCGGTGAGCATGGTGCCGATAATGGTCATTACGATGGCGATCGCGCCGGGAACCAGAGCACGCCGGCTTTCAAGCTCGGCATTGAACCAGTAGCGTGGTTCGAGCACGATGGCTTGAGGCGATGCTCCGATATCGAGTCCAGTGCGCCAGGTCTGTACGACGCCTCGCGAGTAGTTCTCGACATAATTGGCGGTGTTGGGATATGAGCCGTCGGTGATGATCTGTACGAGCGGTTCGCTGCCCATTAGCGCCATGCGCTGCTCAAAATCTTGCGGGATGACGACATAACCGCGCAGTTCACCGGACACTAGCATGTTGGCGATTTCCCGGCGGTCATAGACGAAGTGCGCATCCAGATAGTCGGTAGCCGCGAACGCGGCTGCCAGTGCCTGGGCCGAAGCCCCTTCTGATTCCATCACGACACCGATGCGTACCTGCTTGGCGTCCAACGACACAGCGTAGGCAAACAGAAGGAGCAAGATCACGGGCAACACAAAAGCGATCAGCAGTGTTGACGGATCGCGCAGCGCTTGAAGACTTTCTTTGTAGATCAAGGCCCGTAAGCGTTGCAGATCGAAGCGACGCATGTTTGCGACCTGTGCGGAAGCGCCGTGGGGGTCAGGCGTCGAGGTGCTCATGCGGATGCCTCGTCGTTTTGTGAGTCGGATTCCACCATATGGATAAAGGCGTCTTCCATCGTTGGGTCTGGTGTTTCTGCGGTGGCGGCCCCTTGCTTGAGCGCATCTGGTGTGTCCAGTGCAATTAGGCGCGCGCGCGAAAGCAAGGCGACGCGATCACAGTATTCGGCTTCGTCCATGAAGTGGGTGGTGACCATGATGGTCACTCCCTTGCGTGCCAGACCGTTGATGTGGGTCCAGAACTCGCGGCGGGTGATCGGGTCAACTCCGGATGTCGGTTCGTCAAGAAAGAGTACGG
>CAYLXY010000289.1:0-3164 GCA_964387405.1 uncultured Clostridiaceae bacterium | reverse complement strand
TACAACTATAAATATATATGTTAAAATGATTAAGAAATTAAAGAACCTATTCTCAGTAAAATGACTCACCGACATTTACTTAGAATTAGGGGATATAAAAAGAGGAGGTGTAACAATGGCTCAAGAAAGTAAAAAAGCAATTATAGATACTTTTAAAACTCATGAAAATGATACAGGTTCTCCAGAAGTACAAGTTGCTTTATTAACAGAAAGAATAAATCATTTAAATGAACATTTAAAAACTCATAAGAAAGATCATCACTCAAGAAGAGGACTTCTAAAGATGGTTGGTAAAAGAAGAAATTTATTAAATTATCTTAAGAATAGAGACATTGAAAGATACAGAGAAGTAATCTCAAGACTAAATTTAAGAAAATAATAAAGGGCGGGAAATACCCGCTCTATTATTTAATTAAGCCATAATGGCTTTTTATTTTATTCTTAATGAAGATTCTATAAATTTTAAGTAAATAACAATAATAATTTTATATACGATTTTATATACGAAAGGAGGATAATAAACAATGGTTAAAACTTTTCAAAAAGAAATAGGTGGAAGAATATTAGAAGTAGAGGTTGGAAAATTAGCTCAACTTTCTGATGGCTCTTGCTTATTAAAATATGGAGATACTACAGTGCTTGTTAACGCTTGTGCTTCAAAATCACCAAGAGAAGGAATTGATTTCTTTCCTTTAAGTGTTGACTATGAAGAAAAAATGTATGCAGCAGGAAAGATTCCAGGAGGATTTATAAAAAGAGAAGCTAGACCTAGTGAAAATGCCGTATTAACTTCTAGGTTAATAGATCGTCCAATTAGGCCCTTGTTTCCAGAAGGATATAGAAATGAGGTGCAAGTAATAGCCACAGTATTATCAGTAGATTTAGACTGTAGTCCAGAAGTTGTTGCTATGATAGGCTCTTCAATAGCATTATCTATTTCTAGCATTCCATTTCAAGGACCAACTGCTTCTATAAATGTAGGTATGATTGATGGAGAATACATAATAAATCCTACTAGTGAACAAAAAAATGAAAGTGCATTAGATCTAGTTGTTTCTGGAACAAAAGATGCTGTTATGATGATAGAAGCAGGTGCTAATGAACTTACAGAGGCTCAAATGTTAGAAGGGATCTTATTTGCACATGAAGAAATAAAAAGTATAGTTTCATTTATAGAAGAAATTGTTGAAGAAGTAGGAAAAGAAAAACAAGAAGTTGCTTTACTTGACCTAGATGAAAATCTAGATATTGAAGTAAGGGATTTTGCAACTAAGGAAATAAGTGATGCTATTAGAACAATAGAAAAATTAGAAAGATCAGAAAAAATGGAATTAGCTAAGGAAAAAACATTAGAATATTTTACAAATAAATACGAAGAAGATTTAGATGAAAAACAGATCAAAGCTATATTGGAGACAATAATAAAAGAAGAAACTAGATCTTTAATAGTACATGATAAAATAAGACCAGACAATCGAAAACATGATGAAATTAGACCTATATCTAGTGAAGTAGCTTTACTGCCTAGAACACATGGTTCGGGCTTATTTACAAGAGGTCAAACTCAAGTCTTATCTGTAGTAACTTTAGGTGCAATGGGTGATGTTCAGATTATTGATGGACTTGGCGAAGAAGAGTCCAAAAGATATATGCATCACTATAATTTTCCACCCTATAGTGTAGGCGAGACTAGATTTCTAAGAGGGCCGGGTAGACGTGAAATTGGTCATGGGGCACTGGCTTCCAGAGCATTAGAACCAATGATACCTTCACTTGAGGATTTTCCATATGCTATTCGTGTTGTATCTGAAGTTCTAGCTTCCAATGGTTCTTCCTCTCAAGCCAGTGTATGTGGTAGCACATTATCATTATTAGACGCTGGAGTACCTATTAGAGATATGGTTGCTGGTATTGCCATGGGATTAGTTAAAGAGGGAGATAGTATAGCTATTTTGTCCGATATACAAGGTATGGAAGATTTCTTAGGAGATATGGACTTTAAAGTTGCAGGAACACCTAAGGGAATTACCGCTATACAAATGGATATAAAAATTAAAGGAATTGAAAGAAAGATTTTAGAAGATGCATTGGAACAAGCAAGAGTTGGTAGATTGCATATTTTAGATAGAATGAAAGAAACTATTAATTCACCAAGACCAGAGCTTTCACCATATGCTCCAAGAATGTTGAAAACAGAAATACATCCAGATAAAATAAGGGATGTTATTGGTGCAGGTGGAAAAACTATAAATAAAATTATTGATGACACAGGGGTTAAAATTGATATTGAAAATGACGGGACAATATTTATAGCTGCCTTAACACAAGAGGCTGCAGAACAAGCATTACAAATAATAAACGATATTGTTAGAGACCCTGAGGTAGGAGATATTTATAAAGGGAAGGTAATAAAAATAATGAATTTTGGTGCATTTGTAGAAATTCTTCCAGGTAAAGAAGGATTAGTACATATATCTAATATTGCACATGAAAGAACAAATAAAGTAGAAGATGTATTGGCTGAGGGAGATCAAATTGACGTTAAAGTAATGGAAATAGATCAGCAAGGAAAAGTAAGTTTATCAAGGAAAGCGCTTTTACCTAAAGAAAATGATAAAAAATAAAAAAATAAAAAACAGTCAAAAGCATAAACCAAATATGGTTTATGTTTTTTTAATTGTTTTTTAAATATTGACTGCATAAGCGTCCCAATCTCTGAATAATATATTAATATATTGCAATTAAGCAAAGGGGGTATATTATGATAGTAATTATAAACAGAAAAATTTTAAAGCTTGTTATAATCATAATTATTATGACATTAATAGTAGGTTTTGTATTTTTAAGAAGCACTAGTACAAAAGTAGTAAATAGTTATAATCTTGCTGAATTAAAACCTATAGATAGAGGAAGTGAGGATAGTAATTATATTGCTTTTGCATGTAATATTGATTGGGGTAATGAAATATTACCAGAAATATTGGAAACATTAAATAAAGAAAAAATAAAAATTACTTTCTTTGTAACAGGAAGGTGGGCAAAAGAGTTCCCAGATTTAATGAAAGACATTGTAAATAATGGACATGAAATTGGAAGTCATGGTTACCGACATTTAGATTATGAAAAACTAACCTTAGATCAAAATGAAGAACAACTAAAAAAAG
>CAYLXY010000288.1:0-3167 GCA_964387405.1 uncultured Clostridiaceae bacterium | reverse complement strand
AAATGGAGAGGTTTTTGCTCTGTCTTCTGATGTTATAAAAAGTTTTGCCGGTTTTTAATTAGAAATAAAATAATGAATAAAAAAATTATTTACATTCTCTCTGCTATAGTTATTTTTCTTCTTTCCGTTAATATTTTTCTTTCATTTTCTAGATTATATAGCATATAAACTACTTCTGCTCTTGTAATATTATTTTCTTTACCAGTAAAGCTTTTTGAACGTTTGTATTTTTCATATAGCATCTTATTTTCAGTTTCTTCCCATTTAAAACTATCATTATTTAATAACCTTTGTATAATCCATTCAATTTCTTGATAACTTATTTTGTTGCTTGGTTTAAATGAGTTATCTGGGTAACCATTAATTAGCCCTCTTGAAACAGCTTGAGTTATGACATAACCATAAGCCCCAAATGTATTATAATCAGAAAATCTTTTAATTTGATCTTGATTAACATCATTACTCCAATTCATTACTCTGCTTAATAAAGTTATAAATTCTGCTCTACTTATATTTGCATCAGGTCTAAATGTATTATCACTATATCCACTTATATAGTTTCTCCTTATAAATGTATATATTTCCTCACCGGCCCAATCATTGTGAACATCCTTTAATTCTTTATAATTATTATCTATAAACACAGCATATATTCCACCATCATAGTGACTAACATTCAAACTTGTAGAGATTTCTCCTTCTTTTATATTGCTATAAAGATACTTCCATTGATTATTGCTTAATTTATATATACCACCTTTTTCTCTACCATAATATTTAAAAGTTAATGTAATTGGATTATATAAATTAACAACATTATCTAGGTTTCCTATATTAATGCTATAACTATTGGTAGTCGGAATATACAAATTAGCATTATATGTACTTGGAAAATCATGTTTTTGCACGGACATATATTTTTCTTCATAAATTGTTCCAGGCTCTATGATTAGCTTCATAATTCCATCTGCACTAACAAGTTCCCCTCCCAGCATTGCTATAGGTTTGTTATTAATATTATCTTTTCCCAGGATTATATTTTTATCTTGAAATGATTCTATATATCCATGACGAAACCCATCCCTAAATCCTACTAAAAATCCATCTCTATATTCCTGAACTTCTTTCATAAGCTTATATTTGATCATAATATCTAGATCTGTTGGTAATGCACTTTCCCAATTATTACTTTTGTTATCTGCAAAATCTATTTTACCGAGAAGACTTCCAAATTCAAATCCTATTTCAATACCGTGTAATATACCATTTTCCTTAGGTGATCTGTTTACATCTACATTTGTTTCCCTATATGCATTATTATATGATTGTTCAAATGCAACTTTATAGCCTAACAAAAATCCTTCTACATATCTATTCACATCATCATTTAATGAATATTCTCTTATAAGAAGAGTATCTGATTTTATTTGGTTTTTCCAATTATTGGTCTTTCCTTCATAATAATCTTTTTTACCATAAGTTTCCCCACTCATAGCTCCGAAGATTCCACCATGCTCTTTACCTATATCATATGGAGTTTTATTTGTATCTCTATTAACATCTCTATACCCATTTTCATAACTAGACTTAAACATTTCTTTAAAACCTCTAAGAAAATAGAATCTATATGTTGAACTTTCCTGCTTTAAATTGTAATCATCTATAATTATTTTTTCTTCTTTATCATATGCTTTTAGCCAATTACTCCTCTGCCCATTAATATAATCCTTTTGTCCATATATCTGTCCACTAGACTCTCCTACAGTTTTTCCTTCATTATATGCAATATCTGTTCGGCTTAAAGCCTCTGTATATACTGGAGCTATTAAAGTTTGTACTAGAGATATAGTAAGGGTAATTAATATTACTTTGACTCCCCTCAAAGGACTCCCTCCTCTACTGTTTTATCAGTTTATTTTTTGTTTATTATTAGATTTTAGGTATTAACAATTTTTGCCCTATTCTAATTTGGTTAGGATTCTTAATGTTATTATATTCCATAATTTTTAATCGTTTATTATAATCATTATAAAATTTTTTACTTATATTAAAAATTGTATCACCCTTTTTTACATAGTATTCTATGTATTCGTCAGGATTATTATCAATATGCTTTTTATAACTATGTGGAAGTATATCCCTGTATGCAACCTCCATTTCATCTAGTAAAAACACTCCATTTGTCTTGCTTTCTAAATTAGTACTTTGTGCATATATACGTTGTATTGTAGCAGGGTAAGTTATTTCTTCAGGTAATTCAGATTTTAAAGTACTCCATTCTGTCCAGTCTATCTTGTCTGCTAGCAAAATATTATATTCCTTTCCTAACGCATCTTTTAGAATAAGCCCTAGTTGATGATTGCTTTTCTCATAAGAATAAACAGAAATGGAAAGATACTCTGGTTGTATAGATATGGCTGATTTGCTATTATTTAAAACAATATTTGCAATATTACTTTTTCTTTGTAGTAAAAAATCATATTCAAACTTGACAGAGTAGTTGCCTTGCTTTTTATTACTATTCCTTACAACACTTCCCTCTATATCTTTTGGATTGCCTATAAAGAACATATCTGAACCTTCAAAACCTTCTAAAAGAACTTTTTTAATATTTTTTATTGAGACAGCCTCTTCATTATAGTTTGGTTGGATATTAATATTATCATCTTGGTTATAGCTTGGTTGTCTATCAGTATCTTCATCTGGATAATCAAATAAATTCCCAGCATAGCCTTCAAAGGGTGAAAAAGGGTTAAATTTAGAAGATAATGTATCTTTAATTATTCCATTACTTAATTTTTTTGCACCTGAAGGAGGGATACTGTAAAAATCTAATACTAGCTTTCCAGATACTAAATCTTCCCCCTTATTTAAAATATTAATATCTTTAATTAATATTTTTTTATTGTTTTCCCTTATTTGCCTTAAAAAATCTAATAAGGACTGATAGTAACCATTAAATGGTATAGAAGCAGATATTGCATTTAATTCATTGTCTTCTAATTGTTCTATTCTATATTCTGAAAACTCAATACCTGATATTTCCAGCTCTGTGTTATTAATAAAACTATCTAATAAAAGTATTAGGGTTGATTGTTCTAAAGATGTAAAATACCCTTTTGAATAGTCATCTATATTCTTTAGATGTTTTTTATATTTATTATTTT
>CAYLXY010000287.1:0-3178 GCA_964387405.1 uncultured Clostridiaceae bacterium | reverse complement strand
CAACAGTTGGTTATGGAACTATAGGTTATTATGAATTTGTATTTGAAAGGCAAGTCTAAAATATACAGCTTACATACTATACAAATATAGCATCATTTATAGGAGTTGGTAAGAGATATACATAACTAATTTGAAAAGGATATTGATTTCACTAGCTTAATGAAGGTGGGGACATAAATGAGAACAAAAGATGAAAATAAAAATATAAAATATTGGTTATTTAATATTTACTATGCAAAAAATCCAGATGTTTGGGTAAAGAGCAAGGAACTTGGTGTAGCTTCCATGCAGTATGAGGAAGGACTACAAAATCAAAAGGATATCACTCGAAATATTAATATTATGAAACAAATAAATATAGGGGATTATCTAGTAGCCTATACTGGTAACAAGGGATTTTTAGGAATTGGACAGGTTACAAAAGAATT
Organism: uncultured Clostridiaceae bacterium; assembly: GCA_964387405.1. Taxonomy (GTDB): domain Bacteria; phylum Bacillota; class Clostridia; order Peptostreptococcales; family Natronincolaceae; genus JAAZJW01. The sequence continues at coordinate 2,750 of CAYLXY010000287.1, read as the reverse complement.
TTTTGAAGAAACAGATCCAAGTAAATATATAGGCATAGGTGAGAATAATTGGAGACAAAGGGTTGGTGTTAACTGGACAAGCACAGTAGATAAACCTGTTTACTATGACTATAAAGAAGAAAATAGCTTCAAGAAATTTGTAGGATTAATCAATCAAAATGTTGTAATGGGATCATATGCTATTTTTGAAATGGATAAATCAGGATTTGAAAATGTTGAGAATCTATTAAATAAGGGTAGTGAAATTGAAATGGAAAATACAAAAGGTGAAAATACATTTAAAGACTATGTTGCATCAAGAAGATTTAAATTTGATGATGATGTTTTACATAATTATATAGTTAGTCTAATGTCAAAACCATTTGTTATATTATCGGGTATTTCAGGAACAGGAAAAACAAAGATAGCTCAATTCTTTGCTGAGTATATGTGCCCAGATGAAGAAAAAATTGTAGATGACATATCGGAAGAAATAGAAGAGGATCCATTTAGTTTTACCTATAAGGTTCAACCATATAATTTAAAGTATAAGCAGTTAGTAGTTCCACAGAAATATGCAAAATTATTAGACTTGCCTGACCAAGGAAAATCAAAACTTATTAGATTAAGATTTGAAGATATAGAAGATGAGTGCCGAATATACAATACAGCTGATGGAGGCTATAGACAAATAACATTATGTGGTAAAATAGGGGAATATATAAAGAATCACTGTAGAATAGGTGAATATATTAAGATTTCCTTTGAAAAAGAAGATGATAAGGATGTAATTATATTTAAGCATATAAATACAATTAAAAAGAAAATAAAAACACCCAGCAATAGATATGCATTTATATCTGTTCGTCCTGATTGGGTAGATAATAGAGGTCTTCTGGGCTTTTTCAATCCAATTACGGAAAAATATCAGGCGACAGAACTGTTGAAATTAATGTTAAGGGCAAAAGAAGATAATAAACCATACTTTGTTATATTAGATGAGATGAATTTAGCCAAAGTTGAATATTATTTTTCAGATTTTTTAAGCTGCCTAGAAAGTAGAACAATAGGATTAGATGGAGAAGTTAGAAGTGAAAGTATAAAATTGCACGACTGTGAAGAAGAAGTATTGTATATAGATGAAGATGGCATAGATTATGTAATTCCATCTAGACTAGAGATACCTTTAAACATATATTTTACCGGGACTGTAAATGTTGATGAAACTACATATATGTTTAGCCCTAAAGTCTTAGATAGAGGAAGTGTAATTGAATTTAACGAAGTTGATTTAGAGAACTACAGAGATTTATTATTTGATGATAATGCACAAAATGAAAATGGTGCAAATATCTATGCAGATGAGGAATTCATCTCTAAATTTACAGATGACTTTCAATATCATGCCCCGTTAATCAAAAAACAGTTCAATATAGATAGTGATATGGAAAGTTGTTTTGCACATATAATCAATATTAATAACATTCTCAAGAAGTATAATTTGCATTTTGGATATCGTGTTGTAGATGAAATTTTATTCTACCTCCACCATGCAAAAGAAACTGGATATTTTGATGAATTAAGGGCTTTAGATTATCAAATTCTTCAGAGGATTTTGCCAAAAATGTATGGCAATCGAAAAAAACTTGAGGCTCCACTCACTGAACTTTTAGCTTATTGTTTTGGATGGGAACCTAAAGAATTAACTAGGATTGTAAGCTTACAAGTCGAAGACAATCAATATATTAGGGCTAAGCTAGAAGAAGAAAGTATATCAGAGGATATGTTAAAATCTCAGTTTTCAAAGAAGGAGATTAGATTTAAAAAATCAGCTGTGAAACTACATAGAATGTTAGACTTATTAAAAAATAATGGTTTTGTTAGTTTTATTGAGTAGGTGAATACATATGGAGACAAGAAAATTTTTAGAGTTAGAAGAAGAATTACAATCTTTTGTAAACTATTATATTGAATTCGAAAGTGAAGATTTGGTTAGTCGGGCGGAAAAACTTTATCCTTCCGTATTTAAAAAGCTAACAGATAAATCAGGAATTTTAAATTTAAAAAACTTTACAGGGGTTTTTGAATTTCTAGGTAAGTTCATTAAAGTATCTACTAGTAAAATCGACTCTAAATATTATGAGGAAATGTTATATGATATTGTGGAAACAATGGCCCAATTACCATTTGATTTTAACACTCCTACATATGAAAAATTTGAAATAAAGGATTTGGAAGAAAATAATGTCCTATATCATGCATTTCTAATTATAAAACATATACTCTTAAAGCCAATAGAAAATATGGCAAGTAGTTTTGAGAGTATTATAGCAAACCCTATTAGGAAAGAAGAAAAGATAAATACAAAAAAAGATATATGGGATGCTTCCAATATATCCTTTAAAACTATTGAAGGTATTGTAAGTTCACCAAATGAATTGGTTTTATTAAAAGGAGATAATCCATTAGTAAACACAGCCTTGTCTAAGGCAATTTTTAATAGGAGTGGTAATCAATATTTTCCTAGTAGTGTAATAGAGACATCGGTTATAAGAAATTTCGATAGTCCAGAAAATCGATTTATTAAGTATTTTATATCTATATCTATAGAAATTATTGAGCGTTTTCAATCATATATTCTTAACCGAGAATCAGCTATTAATAAACCACAACTATTATTAGATTGTAAAAGTATGTTAGAAAAGTTAGAAGAGATCTATAATCATAATATATTAAAAGAAGTAGGACAGATGCAATATCTACCCTTTAAT
>CAYLXY010000286.1:0-3183 GCA_964387405.1 uncultured Clostridiaceae bacterium | reverse complement strand
TATCTTCTAAAAAATTTTTTGCAACTATTATAATTTTAATTTAGCAAGAGCATCAGCCAGTGCTGTATTTTTAAATTTATCATCTTCTTTTTCTTGTTGTCTCATATATTTAGCTACTTCCCTTTTAGATACTTTTCCACCTTGTTTCTTTCTTCTTTCTTGAAAAGCAGAAAGTCTTTCCCTATAGCCACAAGAACATGCGAATATTTGTCCCTCACCTTGACCACGAAGTTCTAATTTTTTACGACAATTAGGACATCTTGCATTGGTGTTTTTTGTTAAATTCCTTCTATGCCCACACTCTCTACTTTGACAAACTAACATTTTACCCCTTTTACCCTTAACTTCAAGCATATACTTCCCACAATCTGGACATTTATTTCTTGTTATATTATCATGTTTAAATATTTTATCACTGTTTTTAATATCCTTTACAATGACCTTTGTATAATCTTTCATTTCTTTAACAAAGCTGTCTTTATTAAGGGATCCTTTTGAAATAGCCCCTAATTTTTCTTCCCATTCAGCAGTTAAGGCTGGAGATTTTAAATCTTCAGTAACTAATTCTAATAATTGTTTTCCCTTTGATGTTATGAATAAGTCTTTACCTTTTTTTTCTATTAAAAAACTACTCAATAACTTTTCAATAATATCTGCCCTAGTAGCTACTGTCCCTATTCCTCCAGCTTTGCCTATGGTTTTAATCAAGTCTTTGTTTGCATCTGCCATATATTTTACTGGATTTTCCATAGCTGTTAATAATGTACCTTCGTTAAAAGCTGCTGGTGGTTTTGTTTTTCCTACTCTTTGATTGATGGAAGATATTTTTAAAGAATCTCCTTTATTTATATGAGGAAGTCTTTGTTCCAGAATATCTTCCTTTGAATCTTCATCTTCATAATTATTTTGATAAATTTCTTTCCAACCTTGACTAATAACTCTTTTACCCTTAGCTATAAAAATCTCTTCCCCTATTTTAGACCTAATTGATGTTTCCTCATACTCAAAGGGAGGATACAGTACTGATATAAAGCGTTTAACTACAAGGTCGTATATATTTCTTTCTTGTCTGCTTAAAGAACTTAATTCTACATATTCTTCTGTAGGAATAATAGCATGATGATCTGAAACCTGCTTGTCATCTACAAAGGATTTGCTTGCTTTTATAGGCTTTTGCAATACTTTATATGCAAATTTCTTATAAGGCCCTACACCACACGCCTTAAGTCTATCTTTCAAGGTCTCTACTATATCTGCTGTTATATATCTAGAATCTGTTCTAGGATAAGTTAATATTTTATGCCTTTCGTAAAGTTTTTGCATAATAGAAAGAGTTTCCTTTGCTGAATAAGAAAAAATTTTATTAGCATCTCTCTGTAATTCTGTTAAATCATATAATCTAGGAGAAAAGCTTTTCTTATACTTTTTATCTACATTTATTACTTTAGCCTCTTTGTTTTTAATAGAATTAACTATTCTATCAGCTTCCTTCTTATTAAAGATTCTTATATCTTTTGTATTGCTATTTTGCCAGGTTAATTTCAAATTATTACTAATTGCCTCTAGACCATAGAAAGTTTTTGGCTTGAAATTTTGAATTTCTTCTTCTCGTTTTCCAATCATTGCAAGGGTTGGTGTTTGTACTCTTCCACAAGAAAGTTGGGCATTAAATTTACATGTTAAGGCACGGGTGGCATTAATCCCTACAATCCAATCTACTTCAGCCCTTGCAAGAGCTGACAAATAAAGTTTTTCATAATTCTTACCATCCTTTAAGTTTTTAAAACCATCTTTGATTGCCTTGTCTGTAACTGAAGAAATCCAAAGACGTTGTATAGGCTTTTTCACATTAATCTTTTCTATAATCCATCTAGCTACTAATTCTCCTTCTCGACCAGCATCTGTTGCAATTATTATTTGATCTACATCTTTTCTTAAGATCTGCTGCCGAACAATATTAAACTGTTTATTAGTATTTCTAATAACTACAAGCTCCATATCTTTAGGTAAGATAGGTAGATCTTCCATCTTCCATGTTTTATATTTTTTATTGTATATTTCTGGATCTGCCAAGGTAACTAAATGACCTAAGGCCCATGTCACAATATATTTATCCCCTTCTAAATATCCATTAGCTTTCTTATTACAATTTAATACTCTAGCCAAATCCCTTCCTACGGAAGGTTTTTCTGCTAATACTATTTTTTTCATATTTACAATCCTCTCAATTATTAGATAGTAGTCATTATACTATCTTAACACAAAAAAAGATGAAGTTTCCTCCATCTTTTTTTGTAATCTATTAATCTATTTTTTTATCCTAATCTTTCATTAAGAAGCTCTACCATTTTAGCACAAGTATCAGCTGCTACACCTGCACAACGACTCTTTCTCTCGTCATCTCCATACTCTACATTATGAGCTTCCATAAATATTCCTACAGAATCTCCACATAATACAGAATTTGCAACCGTATTAGTTAAGTCTAAATTCTCTGGTTGATATTTTGGAAAATCAAATGTTTTGTACCAGTTAAACAACTCTGCAACTAATTCTTTTTGTGTATCAACATCTGTTACCGTACCAATACATGCAGCTGCAACCCCTAGTGACCCACATAGTGTTGCTTGACCATATCCTCCAGCAGCATTAACAAATGCCTGTGGTGGAATTTGATTGAAAGGATAACCTGCTACATCAGCTAATTCACCGAAGAACCCTTCGGATACACCAATACCTCAGCCACCTTTTGTTTTATATGCATCAAATGCTCTTGCCTTAACTTTTTCTGGATCTAATTTAACATATTTAAATGGCCACTCTGGTGCTCCTACCGAACCTCCTGAATCTACAGATGCTGAATCCCCACATGCTGTAAGTAGTCCACCTACTCCTCCTGCCATTGCAACCCCTGCTACAGATATTCCTACACCCTTAAGAAAATCTTTTCTTGATATTTCTTTTGTTTTATTTGTCTTATTCATTTTTACTCCCCCTTTAATTAAGTAGATTTTAATTAGATAAAACCTTCAAGCAAGATTTTAAAACAAACCCTCATATAAAAAACACTATACTGTATAGAGTTTTTCAGACATATTGTTTGTTAATAATATGTCTTAGGTTTATTATAGCATATTAAGTTTCTTTATTCAATATAAGTTTTACTTGTAGCTGTTTTAATAT
>CAYLXY010000285.1:0-3187 GCA_964387405.1 uncultured Clostridiaceae bacterium | reverse complement strand
TAGACATAGATAAACATCTATATCCTCATGTGTATTCTATTATAATAATTTAACGGAGGCGAAGGAATTGGACAAAAGTTATGGACAATATGCTTTATTAATGAAAGCACTGGCAGATGAGACAAGATTGAAAATTTTTCATATGCTTTCTCAAGGAGAACTTTGTGCTTGTAATATACTTGAAGAATTTGATATAAGTCAACCTACACTGTCCTACCATATGAAAATATTAAGTGAAAGTGACCTAGTAAATAGTAGACGGGACGGGGTTTGGATGAGATATTCAATTAATAAAGGGGGACTGGATTTATTAAAAAATTTTTTTGATGAGATTGGTGAAAGAATCAAAAAATAAATTTATAAATAAGGGGGATAGATAATTATGATTATTTTTAAGTGGTTAAATGCTCAATTATTTAAAATGGAATGGCTTTTTAATTTAATTAAGTTACTAGTTGAAAAGGTATTTGGACTAAGTATTGAAAGCAGATTAGGTGGAAGTGTTCATTTCTTTATATATGATACTATAAAAATATTCATACTTCTAGGAGTAATGATTTTTGTCATATCATATATACAAAGCTACTTTCCACCAGAGAGAACAAAAAAACTTCTTGGAAAGATTAAGGGTATTAAAGGAAATGTACTGGGGGCTATATTAGGAATTGTAACTCCCTTTTGTAGCTGTTCAAGTATACCTATTTTTATAGGATTTTTATCAGCAGGATTGCCTTTAGGAGCAACATTTTCTTTCTTATTATCTTCACCAATGGTAGATTTGGCAGCTCTTCTGTTATTAATGTCAATCTTTGGGGCAAAAGTTGCAATAGCCTATGTAGGAACAGGTGTTATTATTGCTATAATAGGTGGAACTATAATTCAAAATATGAATATGGAGAAGCATGTTGAATCCTATGTATGGGGAGTAGAGTCTACAGAAGTCAAACTTGAAAAAATATCTCCTAAAGAGAGGATGGAATTAGCTAAAGATGAGACCATTGACATAGTTAAGAGGGTATGGCTTTATATCCTAATAGGGGTGGCTATTGGGGCTGGAATTCATAATTGGATTCCTCAATCATTTATAGAGAAAATATTAGGAAGTGGAAACCCATTTTCTGTTATAATAGCTACATTTATAGGGATACCAATCTATGCTAATATTTTTGGAACTATTCCAATAGCAGAAGCTTTAGTTGCTAAAGGGGTAGGAATTGGAACCGTAATATCTTTCATGATGGGAGTAACTACTATGTCTATCCCATCTATGGTGATGCTAAGCAAGGTAATGAAGCCAAAGCTATTAGCAACATTTATGATTATTGCAACAATAGGTATAATAATAGTAGGATACGGACTTAATGCTATTACAGCTTTATTAATATAAATCAAGGAGGAATATAAAATGATAATTAAAATTTTAGGTTCTGGATGTAAATCTTGTGCTAGTCTGCAAAAGAATACAGAAGAGGCACTAAAAGAGTTAGGCTTAGAGGCAGAAATCATAAAAGTAGAAGATTTCAAAGATATAGCAGCCTATGGGGTAATGTCAACTCCAGCTCTTGTTGTTGATGATAAGGTTGTATCTTTTGGAAAAGTTTTAAAGATCAAAGAAATAGTTGAAATTTTAAAGCAAGCGAAATAGCTGGAAAACTTAGTTATTTACAAGACTACTGAAAAGGTTTACTTATTGCCAGCCAGAGTGAAGCGAAGAATCTTTAATATTTTTTAAAGCCAAAGATTCTTCACTAAGGCTCTGAGTGACATACTTATTAATACTTTATACAGCTTCTGATTTTTCTTTTTGATTTTTGGGCTTAGGGTTTAAAGGTGAATCATCTAATAAATGATCCAATTCAATTCCATTTAAAGTTTTCTTCTTCAAAAGAGCTGTAGATATTTTTTCTAGTTTATTTTTATGTTTTTTTAAGTAATCATATGTTGTTTTGTAACATTCATCTATTATCTTATTTATTTCTTTATTTATAGAATCATTTAATGAACGAACCATACCAGGTTCATTATAAATAAAACCTAAGTCACTCATACCATATTCACATACCATTTGCATTGCAATTTCAGTAACTTTTTTTAAATCATCTTTTGCTCCAGTAGATAAATGATTGAAAATTAAATCCTCTGCTGCCCTACCACCAAGCATTACCATAATCTTATTAGATAATTCTTCTTTAGTTAAAATATATCGATCATTTTCAGGCATATGAATAACATAACCTAATGCCTGACCTCTAGGTACAATAGATACTTTTTGCACCATATCAGTATTTAATATTTTTCCAACAAGAGCATGGCCAGCCTCATGGTAGGAAACGATTTCTTTTTCCTTAGATAAGATAGTAGGATTTCTAACTTCCAATCCTGCAATTATTCTTTCAATAGCTTGTTCGAAATGAGAAATTGTAATTAAATGCTTATCTTCTCTAACTGCTATTATAGCAGCTTCATTTGCAACATTGGATAAATGTGCTCCACTCATACCATGGGTTTTACGAGCTAAATCAGCTATACTGATCTTTGGATCTAAAGGTTTGTTTTTAGTATGTACTTTTAGAATTTCTTCCCTAGCCCTTACATTAGGGTTGCTAATATACATATGTCTATCAAATCTACCAGGGCGCAATAATGCCTCATCTAAAAGATCCAATCTGTTGGTGGCTGCAATGACTAGTACGGTTTGATCTGTGTTAAATCCATCTAGTTCAACCAATAGTTGATTTAATGTCTGATCCTTTTCGTTATTACTATCTAAGTGGCGCTTAGCTCCAATGGCATCTATCTCATCAATAAAAATAATACTAGGTGACTCTTTCTTGGCTTTTTCAAAAAGAGTACGTACTCTTTTTGCACCTACACCTACATATTTCTCTACAAATTCCGAACCGCTAGCTGAAAAAAATGTAGATTTTGATTCTCCTGCTAGAGCAGAAGCAAGCAGTGTTTTGCCCGTTCCAGGTGGTCCATGAAATAGTATACCCTTAGGAATTTTAGCACCCATTTTTTTATATTTCTCTGATTGATTAATGAAATCAATAACTTCTATTAATTCATCTTTGACTTCTTCTAACCCAGCAACATCTTGAAAGGTAATTTTGGGTTTAGTAAAAAGTTCATTGTTGTTTTGATCTTTATCTTTTTTTTCCATATTTACAGTTACATGTGCATACTG
>CAYLXY010000284.1:0-3194 GCA_964387405.1 uncultured Clostridiaceae bacterium | reverse complement strand
ATTTTTGTATATTGTTCTTTGTTAAACTATATGCTACATAATATTTTACAATAGACCTATACACTATTGATATATAGTTATTTAACCTTGTTTAATCACTGCCAACTCAACCCTGACTTTATGAATAGATACACAACTAGATAATATTAATGCTAAATAATATGTACCGACATCCAAGTCGGTTAGGTACTTAATTGGCAATATTTACAAGGTTTATGTATATAAATCTCTTTTTATATATCCATTAAAATTGCTACATTATAGCTTTAACCTTGTCATATCGGTATAATAAGTAATAATCGGTAGATGTTTTCATTTACAATATTAGAATATAGTGAAAAAATATGTAAAGGAGAGGTGAATAATGAATTTAGGAACTTACAAAAAAACACTTACAATAATAATTGTACTATGCTTGATAATGTTATCAGGTTGTAGTAAAAAGATGACTAAAGATGAGTATCAAAGTTTTCAAAACATACTAAATGCTAAGATAGAAATATTAATGGAAACATCTGTAAATGGTGCGAAAGAACCTTTTATATTGGAAGAAAGAAAAGGATTACATATATCAGCATTAGAATTAAAAGAAGAGATCAATAAAATAATAAGTGAAAATGAGAATAAAATTCCAAAAGAATATAGAAAAGATTTTCAAGGAAATGAATTGAAAAAATATTTAGGTAAATTAGTTGATTATATAATACTTGAAAATAAGGATATTCAAAAAGAAAGGATGGAAACAGTAGATAATATACTTGAAATAACGAACTGTAAATTTGACAAAAAACCTACAAGTTTAAATGAATGGTTTGAGATAACAAAACAAGAAATTACAAAAGATCTTTATTCTGAATTTGTGGATGCAAATGATAAGGGATATCAATATTCTAAAGAAAAATTTAAAAAAGGAGAGAGTGTTATAATTTCTGGGTTTGCAAACATTAATACTGTGGCAGCTCCATTTTATACAGACGCTTTTCATAATGTATTAGTAAATGTATCAGAATCAACTGATGCCAATGATCTAGATAGAACTATTGGCTGGTTCTTTTTAATAAATGACAGTCAGCATAAAGAATTGTATGAAGAATTAATTGCAAATAACAATTTACCAATAGTAGTTAGAATAATACCCATTGACATTCAAAATCCCAATCAAGTCTTAGATAGTGTAGGTATTCCTCTTAAATATGAAACTACAAAAGATTGGTAAAATATTTTCAGTATTAATGTATTACATAATATTGAACAATAAACTTATTTAAATATTGGAATGCTTCTTTCTTTTTAAATTAATTATTGTATATTTTCCCATAATATCCTTCACCCTTATATACCCTAATATGATTTTCTCATACTAAGGATAAAATTAAAATAATGGACCATAGTTCAACTGGAATGGTTGAATTAATGGGCCATTGGTTCCTCCTTAAATTTAGTCCAGGATTTTGTCCGCACCCTTTTCGAACCATATTTAGATTAACATAAACATAGCAAAATCCTTTATTCTGATTTCTTGCTATTCCTTTTAATTCTGTAAACTCTGCTACACATCTAACATTAGGTGGATATGTAGAAACTTGTGCAAAACCTTCTTGGAGTTGAAACATCCAATTTTATTTGTTCATCATTTACTGTAGCCATATTACTATATTAAATTCATAGATAAGCAGGTAGTATTCATCGAGTTATTAATATTCAGCTACAGAAATGCCTGCTGTTTCCAAATAATTATCAAAGTTATATCCACTATAAGGAATATTAATAATTGTTCCAATATGATATTGCTTTTTATTTATTATTAGCTTATTTGTGCTTTTAGGGTATGGAATTAACATTCTATAACCGTCAACTGCAGCTGTATAAAAACTTTCAATTATGTTTCCAAAGTATTTCAAGAAAAATCTAGCTCTATAGCCCTTGGGATCAGAATATTGCTCCAACCACTTTTCATAAAAATCTCTGTCTTCATTATCACTCCGGTCTGATTGAATCGAAATTGCAATATTAGATTTCAGTACATACAAACCTATTTCATCATCATAGGACCAATCATCAATATTTGAATCCATTATTTCTTTTATAAAATTGTTGTAATTCATTACTTAACATCTCCTTTTATTAAAGTATATTATCATTTAATACTTTATATTTTAAACCTTTGCAATATCCCTCCATTTCAGGAAACAATATTTCATTTGATATATTCATCAATTGTAGACTTCTTAAAATTTTTAATTTTTTATTTTTATCAATAACAAATTTTAAAGCAATATTTTCTTTAGTGTCTGAATTGCCTTCTTTAATTCCATAACTAGATATAATTGCCTCATAATCAATATCAATTTTACTAGATATTAAGAATAAACCCTGTTGTCTAGCTAATCTAATATTCTTCTTATTTGGTTCATATTTATCAAGGATTACTTCTTCAGTAAATGGCTCATTATTTTTATCTGCATCTGCTTTCTTGTCTGCATAGTGCTTACCAAATTTTATAATAAAATCATCTCTTTCCATTGCCTGTCCTCCTCTTTTACTAGCAGAGTTTAAATTATAATCCTCAATTTTATCCTTATTTAACTTTATTATATAATCTAGGTCTAATGCATAAAGAATTGAGTCTTCTTCAAAATCATTACTAATTGCAAAATATGTTGAAATATACGGTGAATAACTCCAATCTAATAATCGAGTAGGTGCACCATAATGTTGCAAAATTGATAGATAATACAATTCATTATGTTCTCTGTAGTCATTAGTTTCTAAGTATAAATGCGATTCCGATTTATAAAGATCAATAAATTTTTTCTCCAACCGAATAAACATTTGCTCAATGGTTTCATCTTTCCTCCGATGATCATAAAATAGGCTAAGTTCTCTTTTAAGACTCGATTCTAGGGTGTAATTTATTTTAGCTTGACCCCTATAGACCATATTACTTGATTTGATACTTTCAAATTCTTTTAATAAGTCACTCCAAGTTTTGATTTGTATTTCCTTCCAGACCATACTTCACCTCATTTCCTTAATCTAAATTTAACAACCTCTAATATTTTAAGCTTAAAGATATCTGGTTTTTTCTTAAAATCCACCTTATTTAACGATTAAATTCTAAGTTGATAACTATATAATATAAAAAAAATAGTATTTCATTACGAGGATTATACTGTAGATCATGCTTTAAATGT
>CAYLXY010000283.1:0-3200 GCA_964387405.1 uncultured Clostridiaceae bacterium | reverse complement strand
TTCTTATCTAGCTTTAATTAAAAAAATCTATATAACTTGATAGAAATGAGTAAGGATTTTTTAAAAAGCCACTCCCTTAAATAAAGCTACGCAAGAAAGAATAATGGCAAATGGAACATATATATAGCGACCAGTAATGTACCATAAATTACTATGCTTTTTACTAGTGCCCTTATTGATTTCAAAAAGCAAATCTTCTTTTTTCATTACCCAAAACCAAGAAATAGCACCTATTGTTGCACCAATTGGAATGATATAAATAGATACTAAATCCATCCAGGGACCCCATTGGAATATAGCTTCCATATTTACCCCAAAACCCAAGCAAATCAAACACAGAATAACAAGGACAGTTTTACGATTGAGTTTAGGAAACTTGTGCAGTAAAGATTCACCGACTGCTTCAAACATATTTTGTAAAGAGCTAATACCTGCAAAAATCATAGCAATGTATAAAATAATTGCAAAAATTTGGCCCATAGGAATATCTTGTAATATGGTAGGTAGTGTAACAAAAAGTAAGCCAGGCCCTGCACCAACATCAAGTTGATAGGAAAAACAGGCTGGAATAATAACTAAAGCTGCAATCAGTGCGGCGATAGTGTCAAAAATAGCAGTTTTGGCCGATACAGAAACCACATCTTCATCTTCATCCAGGTAGGCACCATAAACAATCATACCACTACCTGTAATAGATAGGGAAAAGAAAGCTTGGCCCATTGCCCAAATCCATACCATTGGATCTTTAAGAGCTTGCCAACGAGGGATAAACATAAATAAATATCCTTCCATTGCATTTGGAAGTATTGCAACACGCACTGCTAAAATAGTAAATATGATAAAAAATAATGGCATCATAATTTTATTTGTTTTTTCAATACTTTTTGCTCCTAATAATAAGGTGAATAGGGTGATTACCACTACAATAATATGGTAAGGAACCACAGAATATGGTGTAAGTGAAAACGAGTCAAACCATATAGCTGTGTTAGCAGTCATCAAAGTACCAGTTAAAGAGTTAAACAAAGCTTTTAGTATATAAGATACTATAACAGCGTAACCAATGGCAATGCACATGGATCCTGCCAGTGGCAGCCAGGCAATTATTCCACCTATTTTACCAGCTTTTTCGCCCCTTGTATTCCAGGCATTTTTATAAGAGCCTAGGGCACCTGTTCGGGAACGACGTCCCATAGCAAATTCTGCAGGTAGACCTACATAGCTAAAAATAAAGATAAAAAGTAAATAAATTAGTAAAAATGCTCCCCCACCATTACTACCTAGCTTATTTGGGAACCCCCACACATTAGCCATTCCTACAGCAGAACCAACAGATGCTAATATAAATCCCCAACGGCTCTGGAAACCTTTAATTTTTTCTTCCTTTTTAATATTCATTAAAACAACTCCTGATAAATCCAGTAAAGCTAGATTTAAAAAAAAACCTAACTCTACTGGATTTTATTTTTATTAAATTTTTATCAAAGCATTACCTAAAATTCACAAATTGTAAACTCATAGGCAAATCGGCATCCTTTACTAATTGCATAACAGCCTGAAGATCATCACGTTTTTTACCAGAGACCCTTACTGTTTCACCTTGTATAGAAGCTTGTACCTTTATTTTAGAAGCTTTTATTAAAGCAGTAATTTTTTTAGCCTGTTCCTTGTCTATACCTTGTTGTAATTTAATAACTTGTTTTGCTCTGCCACCTAATGCATGTTCTACTTTTTCATATTCTAAGGCCTTTAAAGAAACTTTTCTTTGAGCCATTTTTGTTTGTAAAATGTCTATAACGTTTTTAAGCTTTAAATCATCAGGGGCATTAATTGTTATTTCACCCTCACTTCTTTCTACTGTTGTATTTGTATCTTTTAAATCAAATCGTTGTGAAATCTCCCTCATAGATTGATTAATAGCATTATCAACTTCCTGCAAATCTATTTGTGATACAATATCAAATGAATTATCCTTAGCCATTTAATTCCCTCCATCTTATGTATATTTACTTAATATTATATATGTTTATTCATTATAAAGTCCAGCTATAATATACAATTCTTTATATTATCTTTAGTAAAGCTAGTGTAAAATTATCTGATGTATATTATAATGGTTATATATGGACAAACTAATCGATAAAGGAGTTGAAAATTTATGAGAATATTGGAAACATTAGCTCCACTTTGGGAAACTATGAGAAGTATAATCCCTTTAACAGCTATTATGGCTTTTTTTCAGCTTGTAGTTCTTAGAAGACCTATAGAAAATGTAAAGGAATTTCTACTAGGATTTGTATTCGCAGTCTTAGGTCTCCACCTGTTTTTAAAGGGAACAACTATGAGCTTATTGCCATTAGGGGACTCTGTTGGAAGAAATATACATGTTTTAGAAAAAAGATGGCTAATAGTAATAATAGCATTTATCATAGGTTACTTTGGCACATTAGTAGAACCTGCTTTAAAAGCTCTAGCACTAGAAGTAGAAGAGTTGTCTATAGGAGCTATACACCATAGAGTATTGATCCATGGAGTAGCAGTTGGCTTTGGTTTAGGAATGAGTATAGGTGTAAGTAAAATACTGTTAAATATACCTTATATAAAAGTCGTAGTTCCCTTACTAGTACTAGTAATAATACTTGCGTTTTTTGCACCAGAACCTTTTACTGCAATTGCTTTTGACTCGGCAAGTGCCACTACAGGACCTGTTAACATTCCATTAAATATGGCCTTGGCCATAGGACTGGCCAGTGTTATAAAAACCGCGGACCCCCTCATATCAGGATTTGGAATTATAGGACTTACATCTATAGGGGCAATGGTGTCTGTCTTAGTATTAGGAATACTAACAAAATTATAAAGGAGGTAAATTATGCTTGATATAAAATGTATAATAACTATAGTTGAAAGGGGTAGGGCAGATAAAATTGTGGAACATGCTAAAGCTGCTGGTGCCTCAGGTGCTACAATCGTATATGGTAGAGGAACAGGGGAGAATGAAGTTAAAAAATTTTTAAATATTCATATAGATTCTTCTAAAGAAGTTATAATTATTCTTACGGAATCGAAAAAGCACAAACAAATTACAGATGCTATAGTTAAAGCTGGAAAGATAAAGGAAGCAGGGACAGGGATTATATTTACACTACCTATAACGGACCTTATAGGCTTACATCATAGGGGAGACTTTGATGAATAAT
>CAYLXY010000282.1:0-3208 GCA_964387405.1 uncultured Clostridiaceae bacterium | reverse complement strand
ATAAATGTTATAGGTATTCCAATTGCATAAAAATATGGGTGTACATCATATATAATATTTGTAAGCAAACTTCCCCTATAATAACTGTAGGTATTTATATTAATACCTGTAATAAAAAATACTCCTAAAAACAATGCCCAAGCAAATAATTTTAACTCTAATAACATTTTATTAAAACCTCTGCAAATAGCCATCTTGTCCTGTATTTTATATGGCACAGCAAAGGCTGCTATTGTTAAAAGTAAAATACTTATTGCCCCTATTATTAAAATAAGAACAAAATAGCCTGGAAAGACATTATGCTCCTTCATATCATTAGTAAATATATCTTCATATTCTGCAAAATTTGCAGGAATTATATATTCTATTTGTAAATCCTTGTACCCTTCTAAATCTTTTACTTCATGGGAGCCAGTTAGATTCATGATAAATACATTTTTGTTAAATTTAATATATTTTGCCCTTGAGGCTTCTCCTGTCTTACTTTCTACAGTAGGTATTCCGTTTTTGTCAAATGTAACTTTAATGTCCACTATACTATTTTCTTTTTCCTCTTGCATTTTCAAATCTGAAATATCGGATATATTAGTAAAAATTAAATTTCTTGGAATAACTGTTTCATCTATTTCTTCTGTATCTTCATCTATCTTTTCTGCATCTACTATTTCTACTTCCACTATTTCTTCTCCTACACCTCCAAATGAAAGGCCAGCTCTTTCCATAAAAGCTTGATCTGGATGTTTAATAATAGTATTTTCATCTTGATTTTCTCCTGCAAATGAAAGCCTATATTTAATACTATTTGCATTTATATATGTGTTATAATATCTTTCGTTCCCATTAATTTTTAACTGATACAGCTGTTGTGTTAAATAAGCTAATTTATGGGCAAATTTATCACTTTGAATATAATTATAAACATTGTTTTCTGTCTGGAAATAATAATCTCTTATAGGTAAATAACTTGCTACTGAAATCATTGCAAATACTAATATCATTAGAACCGTTATAAATGAATTAGCAAAAATATTTTTCTTGTCTCTTCTCTTTGGTGTAATTTTACCATTATCGTTATTATCGTTTTCGTTCTTCTTTTTCAAATTTATATCCAACTCCCCACACCACCTTTAAATATTTTGGCTCTCCTGGATTTATTTCAATTTTTTCTCGAATTCTTCTTATATGGACTGTTACTGTATCTGGACTATACGCCGGCTCTTTCCATACTTTTTCGTATATTTCTTCTATGGAAAATACTCTGTTTGGGTTTGTCATTAGTAATTGTAAAATCTTATATTCTAAAGGAGTTATTTTAACCTTTTCACCGTCTACTATTAACTCTTTACTATCATCCCTAAGTTCTATGCCACCTATTTTTAATGTATTTTCCTTTGTTCCCCCATTGTTATTTGGATAGTTTGTATATCTTCTAAGGTTAGAATTAACCCTTGCTAATAATTCCATAGGATTAAACGGTTTTGTAATATAATCATCTGCCCCTATGTTAAGCCCTAATATTTTATCCATGTCTTCTGATTTTGCAGATAGAAAAATAATAGGCACTGAGCTTTTATCTCTTATTTTAATAGTAGCCTTTGTACCATCTAGCCTTGGCATCATAATATCTATAAGCACTAAATGTATTTCCTCTTTATCAAATATTTCTAAAGCCTCTATACCATCATAGGCTTTAAAAACATTATAGTTTTGATTTTTTAAATAAACTTCTATAGCATCTGTTATTTCTTTTTCATCATCAACAACAAGTATATTACACATATGCATTCCACTCCTATTTCTGAGATATCTCTTATAGTAATAATAGCATACACCTTTTAAATTTTTACTATTATAATTCTTACAAGTTTCTTAACTTTGCTTAATATTGGTCAGCCATACAATAATAATTATGGGAATTGTTAATAATAATCAATTTGTTTTAGTTAGAGTATAATTAAAATTTGCAAAAAATAAAAAAATGCCAAGGATTACTTGGCAATAACATTTTTATAATATATGTTTATTTAATATCTATATATTGCAGCTACTCCCGTTTTACTAGGCATTCTTTCCTTTGGAAGTACAACTACTTTTCCTTTACTTCTATATACCATTTTTATTAAATCATTTAATACATCATTAATCTCTGGGTTTTCCAAATCTCCTTCTTCAATCTTGCCATTTTCTTGATTTATTCTACCAGAAACTATTCTATCTGATTCTATAATAAGTGTATCTATTTTATTTTCAAAAACTGATCTAGCAACTTCTCCCAAAATATCAGAAGCCAAAAATTTGGATCTCTGTAAATTATATCTATCTACTAATTGTTTTGTTTTTTCAAGATAAAATGGTTCTATGGTCTTCCAAGCCATTTCTCGCAAATCTTCTATTGATAAGGTCTCATAATTCTGCCTTATTCCTTTGTCTATTAAATAAGTATTATTAGTTATATTTCTAAATAAACCCTGATGTTCATCAAGTGATACTAAAATTAATGGTATTCTTGTTGGATTTGAATAATTGTCTAATACAAACTTATCTACATATCTGAAATATCTTTCAGTATCCTTGCCTATTTCATCTTGTTTTCCACCATGTCCATGATACATTGCCGTACCTGCTCCAGCATATGTTCCTATAGATAAGTATGGTTCTGAACCCTCATCACCTAATACATCTTCCAGTGTTGTTGGAATATCTGGATCTATTTCAATCTTTTCAAATCCATATCTGTTACCTTCATATAAAACAAAGTTCTTTCTATTTAATCCTAAAAGATGATATTTGTCTGCAGACTGAAAAGCTCTAACTAAAGGTTTTATGTACAAACTATCTGCTACTACTGATAACTCCTCTACTGAACGTTGTAATTTATAAACCACACATTTATTTTTGCTTGCCAATATAGCTAAACCATCAGTTGTGTTATTCCAAAACAACTTATCTTCCGCTAATTTATTAAAAACTTTAAGGAATTTGGGGATTTCTCTTTTTGGGTACTTTTGTCTTAAGGAACTTTCTATTCTTTGAACAAGATTTTTAAATCTTATAATATCCTGTTTATTATCAGGTCTGTTTCTATGGGTTGGCTGATATAAAGAAATAAAAGGTCCCTCTTCTTCATACATAATATCATTTGAAAAAATATCGGTTATCTCATACATCATACTAATCCCTCCATTATTAAGAACTATTTTGGCATCTT
>CAYLXY010000281.1:0-3225 GCA_964387405.1 uncultured Clostridiaceae bacterium | reverse complement strand
GTTCATACTCTAATTTTTTAAGCCATTCTTCTTCAGAGAAATCATCCTCAGCTTCCAATCTTTTTTCATTGGCTATGTTTAGCCTTACATTTTCATCTTCTACTGCAAGCTCTGATATTGCTTTGAAAGATGCTTTATCATTTAAATCACCAAACTTGTGAAGCCTTACAAGGTCAAATGCATTACATAGTTTTCCGCTTATAGGATCAGTTCCATGATGGGAGTATGCAAAATCTCCGTCTCCATATATAACAAGCCCACCTGCTGAACTCCCCTCAGAATATGTGTATCTATTAGGGTCCGAGCAAGGTGTATAAATGTCATTAAGATACTTTTCTATTACATCCATAACATCATAGGTTCTACAAAATGCTCCTACTATTCCATTCTTCTCTCTTGGGTTTCCTTGCTTGTCTGCTTCCTTTTTTCTCTTTGCCTTGGTTCTTGAACTTTCTGGCCAATAAGATGAATCAGTCCAATCATCGTACCTTTCTAAAACTTCATCTGGGTCTATCCACTCTTCGTCTAATAACTTAAATAGATATTCCCCATCACTTGATGTGCTAGGCCAGTACATTAATCTGTGCGGTTCATAGGTTGTGTCATCAAAGAAATCTATACCAAGGTCGTCTGCTATTCTTCTTGAAACAGCTCCATATTCATCTGGAGATACTGGTCTCTTTAGAGGAATTACAAGTCTTAGTCTAGGATTACTAGGTGTATGAGAGTGAGTTGAATACATTAGACAACCATATCCAAACAACATCTCAACTCCTGCCCAAAGCTCACCTTTTACAAAGTCAGCATCTAAACTTATGATTTGTCTCCAACCTACATTGTCAGCTTTCCTTCTTCCACTTTTAAGAGATCCTCCTACAAACCCACCTACATCTTTTACTTCATCTTTTTTAGATTTGGACATTTTCTTGTATTCATCATAGGTTTCTATTGTTCTAGTAGTTTTACTTAATTTTTCTACCAGCTCAGACCAGAGCATTTCTTTGTTTTTCCAGTTCATTTCTTTTCTGCTTCTTCCTACTGCTATAGTAAGAAGGCTATCGTGTTTTAGTATCTTTTTCTGATTTTTATTAACTTCTACCACTTTTATCTACTCCTTTCCTTTATTTGCGTATCCGTAATTTATGAGTTAAAAAAAATATCACTCGGGTCTTCTATATCCAAATAGTTACAAATAATCTGTATTTCTCTTCTGTAGAAATCACTATTACCATTAACTTTTCTATATAATGTAGCTTCATTAATACCAAGTACATTGGCAATATCCTTCATGTTTTTACCCTTTATAATTAATTCTGCCTTGAATTTTTTGCTGTCAAACATAACATCACCTCCCATTTTGCGTTTCCGTAATATTAGTATATATTGCTTTTATCCATATGTCAATACGAAAACGCAATTTTCATTCACTTTATCTATATTAATCTTGCAAGTACGCAAAATTAATTGTATAATATAACTAATTAGACTTATACAGAAAGCTGGTGAATACATGGATTTTAAAGATAAAATAAAAAAACGTCGTTTAGAACTGGGGTTAACATTAGAAGATATTGCAAAGCTTGTTGGCGTAACTGCACCTACAATACAAAGATATGAAAGTGGAGAAATTAAAAATGTAGGAAAGGATAAAATAAAGGATTTAGCCGATGCTCTTAATCTAAGTCCTAGCTATTTAATGGATTGGGATGAAACTCCAGAAGTTAAAAGAAGCTTCGAATATTTTATGGAAATGCAGATGAACCTACTTGGATATAAAGTCATTTATGATGAAGAAGATGGGTATATGGTTTTAAAAAGCAGTGAAGGGGAATATGAGATTTCAGAAGATGACATAGATAATCTAACAAAAGAATTAAAATCATTTTTAAACTTTAAAATTTTTGATCTTATGCAAAAATCTAGAAAAATAGGAAAATAATTATGCTATTTTAAATACTTATGTAAAGGAGTGATTTCTATATATTTAAGAAGAATACTGGTCATTTTTTCTTTACTCGTTTCACCAATAATTATAATACTAAGCTTTATTTTATCAGGTAATTTCATTTTAAGTTACTATGATTTGACTCTAAGACAATATATCAATTTATCATTAGAAGGTTATATTTCTTTTTACCTATCCATATTAGCTATAGAAGTATCAGCTATACTGGCGATTGTAATATATCGATGGCAATATAATGATGAAAAAAGAAATGCTCTTGAAGAAACTAGGCATGCAAAACATATACTTAAGGTGTTACTTATAAATGGAACTAAAAGAGCTTTTGAAGTTTATAATAATCAAGATGAAGATGATTTTTCTGACTTTAATTTTATTAGAGTTACAGATGGACAAATAGGTTTAATTGCAACAATAGGAGATTTGCTTACTGAAGAATATTTTCTATATTTAAATCTATTAATGGAAACACTAAAGGATATGGCTGATAATGAAAGAAATGACGCTCTTTATGAAGCTAAAGAAGCCTTGGATAAGTATATGAAACTAATAACTTTACCTTTCTACTCCTTTTATCATCTTCAAATGGATCATATGGATAATATGTATAATGTTATAGATGGGAATGCAATTAATCTTTTTAATATACTTGCTAACACTGATTCTAAAATAGATTCTAATTATGGGTCAATATATAATTCAGAAGGGAAAATTCTATTTGAAATTGTTAGGAATGGTCATTTTAAAATTTACAATTTTTCTGGTGACCTCTTGTGCAATGCGAATGTTGATGGACAAGGAGTAATAGAGGGATATGCAAAAATATTTAATCGTGGAAGAACTTTAGAGTTTGAAGGTAATTTAAAAGATAGGCAAAGAAATGGCAAGGGTACTGAATATTATACACTATGGAACTCTGGAGAAATTAAGAAGACTGGTATATGGGAAGATGATGAGTTAATGAAAGGTACGATATATAATGTAATATTAACCAATAAAAATGAACTTTACACCATAGATAATGAGCTATATAATCAACTTTATAGTGATTCCTTTTCTCTACATGATGTTGCACATTATTTTCCTGAAGCTAATATTGCTACATTAAATGTCGATAACGGAAATATTGAAATAGATAAAAAAAGCATTATTCCCTTAGCCATTATAGCTAAAAAAGAAGGTTACCATGTAAATACAGATTAATAAAACCTCTATTTGGAATTATATTAAATATTTAATAATTCTGTATAGAGGTTCTTTCT
>CAYLXY010000280.1:0-3228 GCA_964387405.1 uncultured Clostridiaceae bacterium | reverse complement strand
TTCAACAGGTGCTTATAATAGTAATGATGTAAACAACCCTCAAGAAAATTTCAAATATATAGAATTTAATATTAATAATGAAGAAGTAACATATGAAATAAAGTCTTTATTTCAATAAAAATATAAATCTCTATTAATTCTTTGAAATTGAGGTATATACTCTAATAAAGACAATTTAAGGGGAGATTTTATGCATAAAAAATATCGCTTAAAAGAAGAACAACTTACTAGTCCATGTAATATTGAGGATTTATCCTTTGAAAGCACAGAAGATTTGCAGCCATTGAAAGGAATAATAGGACAAAAAAGAGGTGTAGATGCATTAACTTTTGGCCTTAATATGAAAAGAAGAGGTTACAATATTTATGTAGCAGGTATAAGTGGCACTGGAAAAAGTAGTTACGCTAATTCTATTACAGAAGGATTTGCCAGAAAGTTACCTATTCCATATGATTGGGTATATGTGTATAATTTCAAAAATAAAGATTCACCAAAGGCCTTATGTCTAGCACCAGGCATGGGTATACACTTTAAAAATGATATAGAAGATATGATTGAAAGATTTAAGAGGAGTATTCCAGAAGCATTCGGACAAATGGAATATGAAGTTAGGAAAAATGAAATATTTAAAATATTTCACAAGGACAGACAAGAGATAATGCAAGAATTAAATGAAAAATCAGAAACCTTTGGCTTTGTATTTACTTCCACAGAAAGTGGCATTATGACCACCCCACTAAAGGATGGCGAACCAATGAGTCAGGAAGAATATAAAAGCTTATCACAAGAAGAAATAGAAGAAATAATGGAAAAATCGGGTCAGTTGAATATAGAAACCTTTGATATAATAACTAAGATAAGAGACTTAGAAGAAGATTTTGCTGACAAAATTGATCAATTAGAACAAGACATTGTTTATAAGGTTGTTAATTATGATATAAATAAACTCTATAAAAAATATGGTAATAGAAAATCCAATGAAGAATATATTAATGACCTTGAAAAAGATATTATGGAAAATATTAAACACTTTAATCCTCCTCCACAAGCGGAAATAGATTTAAACAAAATATCACAATCTATGGCTATGCCAATCTATCAAAGTCAGAACTTTTTCAATAGATATAATGTGAATTTGTTTGTAGATAATAGGGATTTAGATAAGGCACCTATTATAAAAGAATCAAATCCTACATTTAATAATATATTAGGTACTATAGAATATAAAAACCACATGGGTATGCTTAGAACAGACTTTATGCAAATAAAAGCGGGAGCCCTACATTTAGCAAATGGTGGTTTTCTAATATTACAAATGAGAGAAATGATAAATAATCCAATAGCATGGGAAGTATTAAAAAGAGCTTTAATTACAGAAGAAATTAGCATTGAAAACTTAAACAAACAGATGGGTTATTTAGTACCAGCCACTATAAAGCCAGAGGCCATACCATTAAATGTAAAAGTTATATTAATAGGAGATTATTATACTTATAGTATACTTTATAATTATGACGATGACTTTAGAAAACTTTTTAAAGTCATGGCAGACTTTGATATTGAAATGGATAAAGATTCTGAAAATGTGTATAAAATAGCACAATTTATATCAGCCCATTGTAAAGAAGAGGGTTTAAAACATTTTCATAAATCAGCTGTTGCAAAGGTAGTAGAATACAGTTCTAGACTAGCAGATAATCAAGATAAGTTAAGCACTAAATTTAATAAAATTATTGAAGTGTTATATGAAGCAGATTTATGGGCAAGAGAAGATAGGTCTACTCTTGTTAATGAAAATCATATCAAAAAGGCAATTGAACAAAAAATATATAGAAGTAATAAATATGAAGATAAACTTAAGGAAATGTTTTTAGATGGTAGTTTATTAATTGACCTAGAAGGAAAAAAAGTTGGACAAATTAACGGATTAGCAGTTATAGGTACAGGTGAATATAATTTTGGTAAACCAAGTAGAATTACAGCATCTACCTATAGTGGAGAGGCTGGAATAATAAATATTGAAAGAGAAGCAAATCAAAGTGGAAGAATACATGATAAAGGGGTTCTTATTTTAAGTGGATATTTAGGAGAAAAATATTCAAGATGTCAACCTATGGGTTTAACAGTAAGCATTGGTTTTGAACAGAACTATTCTGTTATAGATGGGGATAGTGCATCTAGTACAGAATTATATGCTATCTTATCCAGTATATCTGAAGTAGCTATCAAACAATACATTGCAGTAACAGGATCTGTTAATCAGAAAGGTGACATACAGCCTATAGGAGGAGTTAACGAAAAAATTGAAGGTTTTTTTCAAATATGCAAATTAAATGGTTTAACTGGGAAACAAGGAGTAATGATACCAAAGCAAAATATTAAAAACTTAATGTTAAAAACAGAAGTTATAGATGCAGTTAAAAATAACAAATTTCATATATATGCTATAGGCCATATTGATGAAGGTATTGAAATATTAACAGATATGAAGGTTGGTAGATTAAATAAATATGGGGATTATCCAAATGATACAATAAATGGTTTAATAATGAACAAACTTAAAGAAATGAATGAGAAAAAATATAATAGAAAAAAATATAAGGGATAGGGCTATGCCCTGTTCCTTATATTTTTAATGAATTCCTTTTCAGTGATTATATGTTCTACGGCTATATCGTGATCATCAACAGGAACTTTATCAATTAGCTGCATATGAAAAGCTAAAGCTATAGTCCTAGCTTTTTCAGATATTCTAAGTAAAAACCTGTCATAGTAGCCAGCGCCATATCCTACACGATAACCTTTCCTATCGAAAGCAACACCTGGAACAATAATTAAATCAAGTATAGAAGGCTCAACTGGTCGTGTAGCTTCTTTTGTAGGTTCCCTAACTCCAAAGTGACCTATTTCTAAATCTTTTTCAAAATCTTTTAATTCTGAAGCAATTAATGCTTTGGTTTTAGGCACCGTTAAAGGAACAAACACCTTTTTTCCCTTGCTCATAAGGTCATGAATTATGGGCTCTGTAATAACTTCATTTCCCAAAGTAACATAGATCATAATATTATTGGCATTTTTATAGTAGTCTGTTTTTTTAAGAGTATTAAATATAGCAAGACTTTTTCTTTCAACTGTTTCCTTAGAAAGATTCTTTTTATCTTCTAACATATTTTTTCTAATTTCCTTTTTTAACAATTTATTCATTACCCCCCTTAATTTACTTATTAT
>CAYLXY010000279.1:0-3231 GCA_964387405.1 uncultured Clostridiaceae bacterium | reverse complement strand
TTTATAATAAGAATAATCCCCATAGAATAAATGGCTTTAGCTCCTATGTCTATTCCAAAGACTACCATACGATTAAAAGGAGCAAAGGCTAATTCACCTAGTAATACTACATCGGTATCTAAATGTATAGAACTTCCATATTTAGATATTATAATTATAGCTATACTAAATAACAAGGGAAATACAATTCCTATAGCTGAGTCTTCAGATACTAACTTAGTACTATTTAAAACTTCAGTTAAAAACACAGTAAATACTCCCATAAAAGCAGCACCAACTATTAATAAAGGTGAAGTTAAACTATTAGTCATAAAAAATGCTATAACAATTCCTAATAAAATTGTATGAGTAATTGCATCTGTCATCATAGCCATTTTTCTTAGTACTAAAAACACTCCTGGAAGTGAACTTGCAATAGCAACTATTACTGCTATTAGTTGAATTTCTAAATCTGCTGACAACTAAATTCCCTCCCTCTTCAAGTAATTTTTTATATAATTCAAACTTTCTTTTTTTATTATATACTTATTTCCTTTCGACTTTTCTTATCTCTAAAATATTTCCATACTAATCCTCTGTTTGGAGCTAATGTTAAACTAATTAATACTATTGTACTCATTACTATCACTATCATGGGACCTGTAGGCAACTTAGATACTAGTGAACTCAATATTGTACCTGTTAGTCCTGAAACAGCTCCAAATATTGCAGATAATATTACCATTAAAGATAATTTGTCTGTCCACTGTCTGGCAGCTACTGCCGGAGCTATAAGCATTGAACTCATCAAGATTACCCCTACTGCCTGTAATCCTATAATTATTGCTATCACTATTATAAAAAATAATAAATAAGTGATTTTTTTAGTTGAAAAACCAAGACTTTCTGCAAATTCTTCATCAAAAGACACTAACTTAAACTCTTTCCAAAATAGGAGGACTATAAATAAAAGTACTATCCCTGAAATCGCCATAATCTGTACATCTCTTTTTAAAAGAGTTGATGCCTGTCCAAATATAAATTTTTCTAAACCTGCTTGATTTGCATTAGGCATTTTTTGTATAAATGTTAACAGAACCATTCCTCCACCAAAAAAAACTGATAATACTAAAGCTAAAGCACTATCAAATTTAATCCTTGAATACTTACTAATACCTACTATTATAAATGTAGATAATAGACCAAATATAAGTGCTCCAAGTAAAAGTACTTCCGTTCTCTTTGTTTGTGTAAATAAAAAAGCTAAGGCAATACCAGGTAAAGCAGAGTGTGAAACTGCATCTCCTAACAAACTTTGTTTTCTTATAACTGCAAAACTACCTAATACGCCAGATATTATGCCAAGTAACATAGACCCTAATGACACTATTCTAAAAGTATAATCCCCTAAAACAAATTTTAATGTATCCATTGATTTTACCTACCTTTATAATATTTCACCTGTACTTCTGTAAGTTTTTTCTAAGTTTTCTTCTGTAAAAACTTGATTTACTGGTCCATCAGCTATTATTTTAGTATTTAATAATACTACATAATCAAAATATTCTTCTACAGTTCTAAGATCATGATGAACTACTATTAAAGTTTTTCCCTTATTCTTCAACTCCTTTAATAAAATGATTATTGCTCTTTCTGTTTTAGCATCTACACCTTTAAGTGGCTCATCCATAAAATATATATCTGCATCTTGCACTAATGCCCTAGCAAGAAAAACCCTTTGTTGTTGACCACCAGATAATTGAGATATTTGTCTGTTGGCGAAACTTTCCATACTTACTTTTTTTAAAGCTTCTAGAGCCTCTTTCTTATCTTTCTTTCTTGGCCTTTTAAACCAACCAAGTTTTCCATATGTCCCCATTAGAACTACATCCAATACATTTGTTGGAAAATCCCAATCTACACTACTGCTTTGGGGTACATATCCTATATGCTTTCTTTGGGATTTATAAGTGCCCCCTTTAAATAATATTGTCCCTGATACAGGTTTTATTAAGTCTAACATGGCCTTTATTAAAGTAGTCTTGCCTGCGCCATTTGGCCCAACTATAGCCATTAGAACTGACTCAGGAATATTTAAATCTATATCCCAAAGTACAGGTTTTTTATCATAAGCAACTGTCAAATCTTCCACTTCTATTATATAATTTAATTCCATAATTAATCCTTCCTTGCTAGCTTATTATTTTAAAGAATCTACTATTGTATTTATATTTGCTTTAAAGGTTCCTATGTAAGTTTCAGCATCAGTTCCTCCATCTCCTGTAGAATCTGAATATAGCTCTCCACCTATTTCTACATTAAAGCCTTGAGCTTTTACAGCTTCTTGTAGTGCTTCTATACTTTTTCTAGGTACCGAAGATTCTACAAATATTGCTTTAATCTGTTTTTTAGCGATGAAGTCTGCTAATTCTCTTACATCAGAAGTAGCTGCTTGAGAATCTGTGCTTATACCTTGTAATCCCTTAACTTGAAAACCATAGGCCTTACCAAAATATTGAAAAGCATCATGTGCTGTTATTAAAATCCTTTTTTCTTCTGGAATCTCTTCTATTTTTTCTTTTATATATCTATCTAATCCATCTAATTCCTTTAAATATCTTTGGAAATTTTCTTCATACTTATCTTTGTTTTCTTGGTCTAATTCTTTTAATCCATTCATTACTTCTTCTGCTGCTTCTTTCCATAAACTAACGTCAAACCATATATGTGGATCATACATATTTTCATCATCTTCATCATTCATAAATCTTTCCTCTTTAATATTATTTGCCACTGCAACAATTAACTTTTCTCCCCCTCTTAAATTTTCAAATATATCCCCCATTTTTCCTTCTAAATGAAGACCATTATAAACTACCATATGTGCATTTTGCATTTTATTTACATCTCCTGCACTTGCTTTATATAAATGAGGATCTACACCAGGTCCCATCAAAGCTTCTATATTTACATATTCTCCACCTATTTGTTTTACTAAATCTGCTGCCAGTGTAGTAGTCGCTACTATATTATATTTCCCATCATCATTAACCTTATTATCATTTTTACAGGCTACTGTCAGTGATCCTATTAATAGTACTAATAATAGGAAGCTTAATATTTTCTTCACAAATACCTCTCCTAATCTATGTATATTTTTGTATATCCTTTTTTTATATACTTATGTTTATAATCTCTTCTTCAAGTCTCATCAACCTATTATTCTATATACCCATATATATGATTATAAAT
>CAYLXY010000278.1:0-3236 GCA_964387405.1 uncultured Clostridiaceae bacterium | reverse complement strand
AGTTTTATACTTGCTTTTGTCTCCTTTATATAGGGATGGGATCTTATGTTTTCTTCAATTTCTCTTAGATTATATTTAAATATATTCCTATTAATAACTAAATTAGAAATATTAATAATTTCATTTTCTTCTACTTGTAAATTACCTTCTAGTTCTATATTTTTTAAATTAATTATGTCAGACTCTAATATATAATATATACCCCAAAATATAAACATCAATGCAAATAAAAGGCTTGAGATCTTCATTTTTATTTTACGCATTTGTTTTCGTTTTTTAACATAATTTTTTTCTTTTACACTCATTGCTCTCCCCCTAGCTTTACAACTTGTCCTAGTTAATACCATATTAAGAGCAGCTATATAGCTGCTCTTAATAAATTTCTATATTTACTGTCTAACTATTTCTGCACCTAGGCCATTTAAGGCATTATGAATATTTTCATATCCTCTATCTATATGTTTTATGTTTTTAACAATAGTCTTTCCTTCTGCTGCTAAACCTGCCAATATTAAAGCAGCGCCTCCTCTTAAATCCTGTGCAATTACTGTAGCTCCACTTAGTTTTTTAACTCCTTTAACAACTGCTACTCGGCCGTCAACTTTTATATTAGCACCCATTCTTACTAGCTCATTTGCATGCTTGTAACGATTTTCAAATATATTTTCCGTGAATATTGTTGTATCATTACTTAAAGTCATTAATGCCATCATTTGTGCTTGCATATCAGTAGGATAGCCAGGGTAAGGCGAAGTTCTAATTGATTCTATTGCTTTTATTTTTTTAGAGGCTACAAGTTTTAAGCTATGATTATAAATTTGAACCATGCATCCACATTCCCTAAGTTTATATAAAGTTGATTGTAAATGTTCATGAATAACGTTTTTTAATACTATTTCGCCCTTAGTTATTGCTGCAGCTGCTAAATATGTACCTGCAACAATCCTATCTGGTATTATATTATGTTCTACATCATATAATTTTTCTACTCCTTCGATACGAATAGTAGCTGTTCCAGCACCTGAAACTTTAGCACCCATAGCATTTAGATAGTTTTCTAAATCTATAATTTCTGGTTCTCTAGCAGTATTTCTAATAATAGTTACACCTTTAGCAAATACTGCTGCTAACATAATGTTTTCTGTGGCACCAACACTTGGAAAATCTAATTGAATATCACAACCTCTTAATTCCTTAGCTTCGCAAATTAAAAAGCCATGCTTTTCCTCGATTTTGGCTCCCATTTCTCTCAGGGATTTTAAATGTAAATCTATAGGTCGTAATCCGATTTCACAGCCACCTGTTTGTGAATCCATATTGTACGTTATATGTAAATATTAATATAATTCCACCACTTTCCCAAATTTTCTTGTAAGTTTCTATATTTATATTATACATCATTTTTTGTTTTTCTGTAATTTCTTTCTCGTCAAAAACAACTATCTTATTTAATATTTTTGACAATTCTTGTTTAGAAAAATCTTTTATTAACAAATCTTTAAATACACTTTCAATTATTTCATTATTAGTATTCATTTCAACAATATATTTTGATTCAACTTTTAAATTTTCTATTTGTTTTTCTAAAGCATTTATATTATATTCGATTTCTTTAGATTTTTCTTTAAATATGAAATCTGGAATATCTCCTTTTAACTTATCATTGTAAACTGTTTTGTATTGATTTTTAAATTTATTTAATCTAATATCTAATGTTTTTATTGTAACTTCTATATTGTTCTTTACAAATTCCATGTTTTCAAATTTTTTAAATACATGTGCTTTATAATACTCATTATTTAAAATATTTTCAATATGATTTTTTATAATTTCTTTTAGCTCGTCCTCTCTTAGTCTATGGCTGGTACACCCTATATTTAGATCCTCTTTATATGCACCTTCTTTAAAATATCTACCGCATACAAAAGCACTTGGTCTATCTTTTTTACGTATTATATAAGCTGCATTGCCACATCTTCCACATTCTACAAATCCTGAAAATGGTGATGGATTTGGTGTTTTTGCTGCAAATCTACTTTTAGATCTAATAAGTTTTTGAACAGCTTGATAATCTTCTTCTGAAATTATTGCTTGATGAGTTCCTTTTACTTTTATCCATTCATTTTCTGGCTTGCGTCTAGTTTTATTTGATTTAAAGCTAATTTTTTCTGTTGTACCTGACACCATTGTTCCTGTATATACTTCATTTTCTAGTATTCTCTTAACATGCTGTCCTACCCATGCACTGGCTATAGGTTGTTTTCCACCACTACCAGCTCCTCTATATTGTGAAGGAGTGAGTATTTTTTTTTCATTTAACTTAGTGGCTATTGCTCTATATCCGTAGCCTTTAAGATATAGATTAAAGATTTTTCTTATAATATGTTCTACTTCCTGATTTATAATTAGCTTATTGTTTTTTTTAATATATCCATAGGTAGCTCGCACAATTAATCTACCTTCTTCCATTTTATGCTTAAGATTAGTCCTTATTTTTATTGAATCATCCTTGGCACGTCTTTCATTAAACCATGCTTCTAAAGGAAAGAAGTCCTCATCATATGCTTTACCCTCAAATACTAATTTTACACCATATTCATCCAGAAGTTCAACAAACTTCAAAGATTCTAACTGATTTCTTCCTAAGCGTGAGCTGTCCTTCATAAGTAAAATATCTATTTCATTATTTTTAATCATATCTTTTACTTCATCAAACCTAGAAAAATCTGTCCCCGTCATGTCATTGTGCATTATAATATCAACAATACTTCCATATTGTTTTCTCTGGCAAAATTTTATTAATAAATCTCTTTGAGTTTCTATTCTTTCATAATTTATCATAAAATCATCTCGTGATTCTCTGCAATAAATTAATACTCTTTTTGAACTTTTCTCATCAGATTTTTTTACATATCCCATACCCATCCCTCCAAAATAATTATCACATCTTCTATATAAATGTATATATAAAGCACATATCTAGTTAATACTTGATATGTACTTTAATATATCCATTATCTCATTTAATCTTTCCATATTTTTCTTCAATAGTATCTTTTATAATTCTATCCCAAATTTTATAAGGGTTTGTGTTTTTATCTTTCTCTAGGAAAGTAGTAGATACTACTTTCCTTTTTTTTTTATTTTTCTTTTTGCTCATCAAACCCCCCCCCTTGTTATTTTATATTATTGTAATCCACTTTATATGTATATTTAGACAATAAAAAAAGAATAGA
>CAYLXY010000277.1:0-3240 GCA_964387405.1 uncultured Clostridiaceae bacterium | reverse complement strand
AAGAAAGGAAACTATATATGAATAATAAAAACAGGAAGGTAGTATTTAGTGGTGCACAACCAACAGGAAGTTTAACATTAGGAAACTATATAGGAGCATTACAAAATTGGAAACTTCTTGAAAAAGAACATAATTGCTTATATTGTATTGTAGACTCACACTCTTTAACAGTACGACAAGACCCTAAGAAGTTTAATCAAACATCTATATCTTTTTTAGTACAGTATTTAGCCAGTGGTTTAGATCCAGAGAAAAACATTATCTTTTTTCAATCCCATGTTCCACAACATGCAGAACTTAGCTGGATTTTAGGTTGTAATACATATATTGGTGAATTAAATAGGATGACACAGTTTAAAGATAAATCTGAAAAAAACAAAGATAATATTAATTCAGGTTTATTTACTTATCCTGTACTTATGGCAGCAGATATTTTATTATATAAAGCCAATCTAGTTCCTGTAGGAGAAGATCAAAACCAACATTTAGAGTTAACTAGGGATATTGCTACACGATTTAATAATTTATATGGAGAAACCTTTCCTATACCAGAAATATATACACCTAAAATAGGGGCTAGAATTATGAGTCTTCAAGAACCAACTAAAAAGATGTCAAAGTCAGATGAAAATATGAATGGGACAATATTTTTAATGGATTCAGAGGATATTATTATGAAAAAAATGAAAAGAGCAGTTACGGATAGTGAAAATGTAATAGCTTATAGAGATGAACAAGCAGGGATAAAAAATTTAATTAATATATACTCTAGCCTATCTGGTTTATCAATAGAAGAAATATTAGAAAAATATGAAGGTAAAGGCTATGGGGACTTTAAAGCTGATACTGGGGAAGTTGTTATAGAGTTTTTAAGACCATTTAGAAAAAGTTATGAAGAATATATGAATAACTTAGATTATGTGGAAAAAATATATAAAACAGGAGCAAAAAGAGCTTATGAATTAGCAGAAGATACTATGACCTTAGTACGTGAAAGAATGGGATTAGTGCATAAATAATTAGTAGACTAGATGGAAGGCAGATGATAATATATAGTAGATTGAGAGAAGTGATAAATTGAAAAAATATAATAAATTGGTTAGTATTATAGCATTTACTATATTTGGTATTGTTATGGGTGTTCAATTAAATACAATGGTTAATGAGGATTCTACTTCAATATATAAAAATGAATTAGAAGCTCAAGAGTTGGTAGATCTTAAGAAAACAACCAGTGATATGGAAGTAAAAATTGCTGATTTAAAAAAAATAGTTGGAGAATTAGAAGAAGAGCAGGCTTCTGATAGTGTTTCCTTAAGAAAGTTAAAATCAATAGTAGATGAATATAAGCTTATAGCAGGATATTCATTGGTTTCTGGACCCGGAATTATTATTGTCCTAGAGAGTAATATGGAGGCAAATATTGCTGAAATTATGGAGGGCAGAAGATATTTAATTAATTTGATAAATGAACTAAAAGTATTTGGTAGTGAAGTAATATCTATTAATGATTATAGGATTGTTGGACGTACTGAAATAACCCTAGCAGGTAAACATATTAATGTTAATGGAGTATCTATTGCCCAACCGTATATAATCCAAGTTATTGGAAATCAGGATACATTAAAACGATATATTGAACATGGAACAATTTTATTTGAATTGATGGATTTAGATGGTATTACTTCTAATGTGAAATTTTCTGATAATATTGAGATTTCTCCATTAAATAAAGAGAAACCAATAGAATTTTTAAAAGCT
Source organism: uncultured Clostridiaceae bacterium (assembly GCA_964387405.1). Classification (GTDB taxonomy): domain Bacteria; phylum Bacillota; class Clostridia; order Peptostreptococcales; family Natronincolaceae; genus JAAZJW01. Next base: position 1,479 of record CAYLXY010000277.1, on the reverse strand, counting down.
GTGGAAGAATAAACAAAAAACAATAAGTTAATTGAGACCTATTGTTTTTTGTTTTCCTCTTTTTAGTATAGATAACAAATTCCAATGGCTTCTGGTCCTAAATGAGAACCTATAACTGGACCGATTTCATATATTCCTGTTTTAGCTTTTGGGTATCGTTCTTGAATTAATTTTTCATATTTTTTTGCTTCTTCTAAAGCTTTAATATGGCATATTCCAATAGAATAAACATTATGTGGGATATTTTCAAGTATCTTTTCCATTGCTTTCTTCTTACCACGGACTTTACTTAAAGCTTCTAACTTCCCATCTATTAATCCAATAATAGGTTTTATATTTAATAAAGAACCTATCATTGCTTCGGTGGTTGAAAGGCGACCACCTCTTTTTAAATAATCTAAATTACCTACTGTTAAACGTATACCCATGTTGTTTTTTTGCATCTCGATTGTTTTTACTATTTCTTCTCTAGAGACTCCTTCTTCTGATAATAAAACTATTTTTTCTACTAAAAACTTTAAACTAGCAACAGAAGTTAATGAATCTATAACAGATATTTTAGATGGATTTACAATACTAGCTGCAGTATTTGCACTATTAAATGTACCACTTAGTTTAGATGACATAGTAATAGTAATTATTTCGTACCCATCTATTAATGCTTTTTTAAATACTTCTACAAAAGCACCTACAGGTGGTTGGGATGTTGTTGGAAAGTCTGTAGATTTTGCTAATCTTTCAAAAAAACAATCAAAATTACCTGGAAAACCTTCATCTTCAATAGAATTTTCAAAGTTAATAGCTAAGGGGACTACACTAATATTGTGCTTCTTAATAAATAATTTATCTATATAAGCTGTACTATCAGTTATAATTTTAATTTTAGACATTAAATCAGCTCCTATAATTATAGTGATACTATTAATATAATAGCAGCTATTAGCAGTAGTTGTAAAGGAATAAAAAATAGTACCCATCTATTTGTTAATAAATAATCAAACACTTGCATTGAAACATATGTTCCAAGTATAATAGTAATTAAATAATTCTGAAAGGGAGTATGTAAATGTTAGGAAGAACCCATATTACTTTAGGTTTGATGACTTCATTAATAGCAGTATACTTTGTAGACTTTTCTTTAACTACTAAGGAATTAAATACAACTGCCCTTATAGTTGCAGTAATTGGTGCATTGTTGCCAGATTTAGATATGGGAACTTCATCATTAGGTAGTAAGTTTGGTATTATTAAAACTAAACATATAAAAAAAGTATGGACTATTATTTTAATTATAATGTCTATGGCTACTCTTATGTTTTTAAAAGATAGTTCTATTATATACGGTATTGGTTTTATAATATTACTAGGATTTATTTTTGCAGATAAATTTGCACGAAAAGGTTACCATATGATTAGGAATTTTGTACAAGCTATAGTAGGCGTAACTATTATCTTAGCATCTTATTATTATAATCATTA
>CAYLXY010000276.1:0-3248 GCA_964387405.1 uncultured Clostridiaceae bacterium | reverse complement strand
ATTTACATATTTTTGTTATAAAAATCAAAATATTTAATATACATCTATCATAATATTCTCCCCTTATGATAGTCAGATTATTGTTTTTTCAATCTGATTATCATAAGGGGAGTCTTCTTATCTGTCTAATATTTGTTGGCTTATTTTTCTTCCTGTTGGTGTATCTGCTAATCCTCCTAAAGCTGTTTCCCTTAACTCAAATGGTATAGATCTTCCTACTTTATACATAGTATCTACAACTTCATCAAAGGGAATAATACTACTTACTCCTGATAATGCTATTTCTGCACTTATTAAAGCATTTGCTGCACCTAAGGCGTTTCGCATTTGACAAGGAGCCTCTACAAGTCCTGCTATAGGATCACAAACCAACCCTAAAACATTTTTCATACACATAGCTGCAGCATCTAAGCTTTGTTTTGGTGATCCTCCCATAAGCTCTACAATTGCACCAGCTGCCATTGCAGCAGCAGATCCGGTCTCAGCTTGACAACCACCCTCTGCTCCTGCTACTGTTGCATTTTTAGTAATTATCATACCAATTGCACTTGATGTTATAAGTGCATTTACTATTTCCTCATCACTAAAATCAAATTCTTCTTGTATAGGAATTAAAGTTCCTGGTATTATACCAGATGAACCTGCAGTAGGAGCAGCAACTATTTTACCCATAGCTGCATTTATTTCCAACATACCCATAGAACTGCTAATAACCTTTGACATAATAGGGCCACATACTGGTTTATGTGTCTGGCTTCTTAGATGTATTTTTTTTGCTTCCCCACCTATTAATCCACCTACAGTCTTAATATCTTCATTTAATGAACTTTTTACAGCTGATCTCATTATAGCTAGGCTTTCTTCCATTTTATTTCGGATTTTCTCTTCACTTAAGCCTGATAATTCTCTTTCTTTAGACAACATTATTTGATAGATCTTTTTATTATGCTTATCACATAATTCTAATAATTCTTGTCCGTTTATAAAATTCATTAGTTTCACCTACCTATACTTTAGTTTATATTACAGTTTTCAATTTCAACACTTTCTCTCTAATAAATTAAAATTTCTTTTAAATTCAATTTTAGTTTATATTAACTAAATAAGCTTGTGGAACTTCAGGTATTGTTTTTCTAATATAGGTAACTATTTCTTCTCTAATTTCATCATCAGTTTCTATAATCATAAATGCATTTTGCCCTTTACTATAACGATATACTCTCATAAATGCAATATTAATATCATAAAGTGCTAAAACAGCAGTAACTTTAGCTATTGTTCCAGGTTTATCCTCATGAGATATAATCAATGTATCGTATTCACCAGTAAACTCTATTTCTAATCCATTTATTTCTGTAACTACAATATTTCCCCCACCGATAGAGGATGCCACTAATTCTATAATTTCACCATTAGACTTTTCAACAACAACCTTGGCTGTATTAGGATGTACATCCCCTAAGTCTTCTTCTAAAAATACATATTCTATATTTTTCTCCTTTGCCAATTCAAAAGAATTCTTTATTCTTTTATCATCTGGATCAAAACCTAATATTCCACCTACTAAAGCCTTATCTGTTCCATGTCCAGTATAAGTTTTTGCAAAGGAACCATGTAATATAAATGTCACCTTTTTTATATCTTCTTTTGCCATCTTAAAAGCTGTTTTTCCTATTCTGCAGGCACCAGCAGTATGTGAGCTAGATGGACCTATCATATTTGGACCAACAATATCAAAAATGCTATATTCTTTCATTGTTTTCCCTCCTAACTATAGAATATGCCTTACTTTTATATCCAATAAAAATCATACCCATATAAGTAAGTGGTCATACACTTTTATATGACCACTTACTTATATATTTATTTGGTTATAGCTATTGCCTCCATTTCTATACCTACATCTTTAGGTAACCTTGCTACTTCTACACAAGATCTAGCAGGTTTAGTTTTTGTAAAGTAACTAGCATAAACCTCATTTATATTGCCAAAATCATTCATATCTTTAATAAATATAGTTGTTTTTACTACATTCTCTAAAGTTAATCCTGCTTCTTCTAGAATTGCCTTTAAATTTTTGATTACTCTTTCTGTTTGATCCATAATTGTTCCTTCTACTATTTCACTTGTTTTTGGATCTATAGGCATTTGTCCAGAAACAAAAAGCAGATTGTCCACCTTTATACCTTGAGAATAAGGTCCTATTGCTGCAGGTGATTTGTCAGTATTTATTACTTTAATCATTTGCTGTTTCCTCCCATATTATTTATTTGTTATTATTATAATTCAATAATTATACACTATTCTTGTTATTTTGAAAAGAAATCTTTAGACTATATCTATAGGCACCCTTATAGCATCCTTCCATATTCCTTCTATATTATAAAACTGCCTATCTTCTTCATGAAAAATGTGTATAACAATATCCCCATAGTCCAATAATACCCATCTGCCTTGATTATAACCTTCTTTACGTAATAATTCTATATCTCCTTTTTCTAGTTCATCTTGAACTTCATCTGCTATTGATTTTACTTGCCTAGAAGAAGCAGCACTTGTTATAATAAAATAATCACATATTGAAGTGATTTTTCTAAGATCTAAAGTTACTATGTCTTCTCCTGTTTTTTTATTAATAGCTTTATAAATCCGGTAAATAATACCATTTGCTTCTGTTTTCATTTTAACCCTCCAATTTAAGTATTTATAAAAAAAGTCTTGTTAAAGCTGTTAAATATGTTATATATATAAACATAAGAGATATACCCAAAGTCCTTCCTATTTTTTTTGAAGCTACACCACCAATTACAAGTACTAACATTAAAAGCAAAACAACAGGCATGTCTAAATACAGTGTTTGTGGTATATTATAAATTTTACTACCAAACATAATATTTTGATAACTTATAACTATTCCTTTTTCCCCTATTTTAGAGGATACCCCAAGAACCATTACTATGTCAAGAATATTGGCACCTAGAATATTACCAATGGAAAGTTGGTGTTGTCCTTTTAATATTGAGCTGATTGCCGTAATTAGTTCTGGTAAGGAAGTACCAAGTGCAATTAAGGTTAAACTTATAAATTGATCTGGGACCTTTAAAAACTTTGCAATTTTCACTCCACTTTCAACCATCAGTTTTGCACCTACAACAATGAAAATAGCACCTACAATAAATTTAATAATTATTTCAGAAACTTCATTCTTGCTAGATTTTTCATATTTATAATCTTCTAAACTTTTTTCA